>NZ_JBMJCT010000045.1:0-16801 GCF_049222185.1 Streptomyces sp. LaBMicrA B280
GTGTGCTCTTCCGATCTGGCCGGGGCCCCGGCGCGGGGGCCCTGGCGGCGGCTGCTGAGCTGGTGGCGCGGCGAGTGACCGGGCCGGGTCAGCCCTGCGCCGCCCACCGGGGGTAGGAGGACCAGGCCAGCAGGGTGCGCCCGCTGGTGAAGGCGTGCTCGGCGCCGGTGACCGGATCGGTGAACTCAAGCCTCCGCGCGAGCAGTTGCAGGGGGCGGCGGAAGTCACCGGCCGGCACCGGCGGGAGCACCTCCGGGTAGAGCGGGTCGCCGAGGATGGGCACGCCGAGCGCGTTCAGATGCACCCGCAGCTGATGGGTCTGCCCGGTGCGCGGGAGCAGCCGGTAACGGCCGAGCCCGTCCCGCCGTTCCACCAGCTCCACCCGGGTCTCGGCGTTGGGCTCGCCCTCGACCTCCCGGGCCGCCTGCACCCCGCGCTCCTTCAGGATCCGGCTGCGCACGGTCCGGGGCAGGGCGAGCGCCGCGTCGTACGGCGCGACGGCCTCGTACTCCTTGGCCACCCGGCGTGCCCCGAACAGCGTCTGGTACGCGCCGCGTTCCTCGGGCCGCACCGTGAACAGCACCAGTCCGGCGGTGAGCCGGTCCAGTCGGTGCGCGGCGCTCAGCGCGGGGATGCCCAGCTCGTGCCGCAGCCGGGCCAGCGCGGTCTGGGTGACGTGCGAGCCGCGCGGGGTGGTGGCGAGGAAGTGCGGCTTGTCGGCGACGACGATGTGCTCGTCGCGGTACACCACCGGCATCGGGAACGGCACCGGCACCTCGGCGGGCAGTTCGCGGTGGAACCACACGAACATCCCCGGCCGGTACGGCGCGTCGGCCGGGACCGCCCGTCCGTCGGCGCCCACGATCCGCCCGGCCGCGAACATCGCCTCGATCACCCCGGGCCCGGCACCGGAGAGCCGTGCCACCAGATGCTCGCCGACGGTGGCCCACTCCTCGCCCGCGGGCAGCCGCACCCGCACCGGGTCGACCCCGTCGCGCTGGAGGAGCGGGGCGGGCGGGGGCGGCGTACGGCGTCTCACCTGGTCAAGGGTACGAGGATGGGGGCGACGGGTGCAGTATGTCGGTCATGCCCGATCTCACCAGCCCGGTGCTGACCGCCGGTGCCCTCGCCCGTATCGACCAGCCCGTCATCCCGACCGGGGACGGCCTGCTGCTGCGCCCCTGGCGGGCGGTGGACGCGCCCGCCGTGCACGCGGCGTTCCAGGATCCGCTGATGCACCGCTTCCACGGCAGGTCCTGTGAGTCGGAGGCGGAGGCCGCCGGGTGGATCACGCGGTGGCAGCGGGCCTGGGCGGGCGAGCGGGAGCCGCAGTGGGCGGTCGTGGCGGAGGGCACCGAGCGGCTGCTGGGCCGGGTCGCGCTGCGGCAGATCGAGCTGGCCGAGGGTATGGCCGAACTCGCCTACTGGACCGTGGCGGGGGCCCGTGGCCGCAATGTCGCGACCCGGTCGGCCGCCGCGCTGACGCACTGGGCGTTCGAGGAGATCGGCTTCCACCGGCTGGAGTTGATGCACTCCACCGCCAACGAGGCGTCCTGCCGGGTCGCCGCCAAGGCGGGCTTCGCCCCGGAGGGCACCCGGCGCAAGGCGTATCTGCACCTCGACGGCTGGCACGACATGCATCTGCACGCCCGGGTGCGCGGGGACTGAACCCGCGCGGGCGGCCGTGGGATCCCGCGGGCGACTCCGGTGTGAAGATAAGGCCCATGCCTGCCTATGACCTCGCGAACCGGCTCGTCGTCGGTGTCGCCTCCAGTGCCCTGTTCGATCTGCGCGAGTCCGACGCGGTGTTCAGGCAGCAGGGCGAGGAGGCGTACCGGGCCTACCAGGAGGAGAACCGGGACGACACGCTGCGTCCCGGGGTGGCGTTCGCGTTCATCCGCAGGCTGCTCTCGCTCAACGACCTCGGGGAGGAGGGCGATCCGCTGGTCGAGGTCATCATCCTCTCCCGCAACGACCCCGACACCGGGCTGCGGGTCATGCGCTCGATACAGGCCCATCGACTGCCCATCAGCCGGGCCGTGTTCATGCAGGGCCGGTCCCCGTACAAGTTCATGCCCGCGCTGAACATGTCGCTGTTCCTGTCGGCGAACGGCGGCGATGTGCGCGAGGCCGTCGCGGCGGGGCTGCCCGCGGGGCATGTACTGGGGGCGGCGTACCCGGACGACGCGGCGGACCGGGAGCTGCGGATCGCGTTCGACTTCGACGGGGTGCTCGCCACCGACGCGGCCGAACAGGTCTACCAGGCCGAGGGGCTGGAGGAGTTCCGGGCGCACGAGATGCGCAACGCGGCGACTCCGCACGACGCGGGGCCGCTGCGCGACTTCCTCGCCGGGGTGAACCGGATCCAGAACCGGGAGGAGGAACGGCGCAGGACGGACCCGGCGTACCAGGTGCGGGTCCATGTCTCCATCGTGACCGCGCGCAACGCCCCGGCGCACGAGCGTGCCGTGAACAGCCTCAAGCAGTGGGGCGTGCGGGTCAACGACGCGTTCTTCCTCGGCGGCATAGACAAGGGCGCCGTGATGAAGGTGCTGGACCCGCACATCTTCTTCGACGACCAGGTGACGCACCTGGAGAGCACGGCACGGACGACCCCGAGCGTGCATGTGCCGTTCGGTGAGATCAACGCGCGCTGAGGCCCGGGGGGTCGGTGCCGCGGGGCTCAGGCGGCCCGCGCGCCGTTCTCCTCCTGCTCCGCCTCGATGCGGGCGTTCCACTCGCGCTTGGAGGCCTGCCAGCCGTCCTCGTTGTGACCGAGGCGCCAGTAGCCGGAGATCGAGAGGTCCTCGCGCGGGATCCGCAGGTCGACCCGCAGCATCCGGCGCAGCTCCTTCACGAAGCCGGCCTCGCCGTGCACGAAGGCGTGCAGCCGGCCCTCGGGGAACTCCAGGGCGCGCACGGCCTCCAGCAGGGCGGTGCCGACCGGGCGGTCCCCGCGGTGCAGCCAGACGATCTCCGCGGCGGAGTCGATCTTCTGCTCCTCCTCGGGCCCGGCGACCTCCACGAAGGCATGGGCCCGAGCGTCGGGGGGCAGCGTCTCCAGGGCGCGGGCGATGGCGGGCAGCGCGCTCTCGTCACCGACGAGCAGATGCCAGTCGGCGTCCGGGTCGGGGGCGTAGGCGCCGCCGGGGCCCATGAAGCGCAGGCGGTCGCCGGGCCGGGCGCGCAGGGCCCAGGGGCCGGCCAGGCCCTCGTCGCCGTGGATCACGAAGTCCAGGGTCAGCTCGCGGTGCTCGGCGTCCCAGCCGCGCACGGTGTAGGTCCGGGTCACCGGCCACTGCTCGCGCGGGAACTCGGCGCGGATCCGCTCCAGGTCGAAGGGCTCCGGGTAGCTGACGCCCGGTGGGCCGAACAGGAGCTTCACATAGTGGTCGGTGCAGGTGTCCGCCGCGAACCCGGCGAGTTCGTCGCCGCCGAGCACCACGCGCTGCATGTGCGGGGTCAGCCGCTCGGTGCGCACCACCCGGGCGGTGTGGACCTTGCGCGGCTTTCGTTCCGGACGCTCTGCCATCACGGCCTCCTGCGAACTGAGTTAGGTATACCTAAGTTAACATCTCTCCTGGTGGCCCGATCTTCCTTTGTGATTCAACGGTCGCGCTTTGCTCGAAAATTGCCGATCTGACCGCCCGGTTTATCCGCCGTCCCTACGCGCTCAGCGTGGTCAGCAGCCGCTGGAGCGAGCCGCCCAGGCCCCATCGGGCCGCCAGCTCGTCCAGGCCCGCCGGATCGCGCGGGGCGCCCGGCAGCGCGGTGTCCACGTCCGGCAGCGGTACGTCAGCGGCCACCGCCACCACCTGCGGCGCCACCGCGACATACGGCCGCGCCTCGGTCAGCCGCTTGCGCTGCGAGGGCGTGAGCCTCGCCTTCGGGTCGTCCACGGCCGCCATGATCCCGGCCAGGTCGCCGAACTCCGCGAGCAGCTTGGCGGCCGTCTTCTCGCCGATCCCGGGCACGCCCGGCAGTCCGTCGCTCGGGTCGCCGCGCAGCAGTGCCAGGTCCGCGTACCCCCGTCCGCCGACGCCGTACTTCTCGCGCAGCACCGCCTCGTCGGTCACCTGGAGGGTGCCCACGCCCTTGAGCGGGTACAGCACCCGCACGCCCCGTCCGTCGTCCACCAGCTGGTACAGATCGCGGTCGCCGGTGACGATGTCGACCGGGCCCGCGGCGCGGGCGGTGAAGGTGCCGATCACGTCGTCCGCCTCATAGCCGGCGACCCCGACGCGGGCGATGCCGATCGCGTCCAGCACGGACTCGATGACGGGCACCTGCGGGGCGAGGGTGTCCGGCACCTCCTCCGCGTCCGGAGCGCCGGTGTGCTCCTCGGCGACCCGGTGCGCCTTGTACGTGGGGATCAGCTCGACCCGCCACTTCGGCCGCCAGTCGGCGTCCATGCAGGCCACCAGGTGGGTGGGCCGGTGGTCCTTGACCAGGCGGTCGATGAAGTCCAGCAGCCCGCGCACGGCGTTCACCGGGGTGCCGTCCGGCGCTCGCACGGAGTCGGGGACGCCGAAATAGGCGCGGAAGTACAGCGAGGCGGTGTCGAGGAGCATCAGTCGTCCGGTCACGCTTCGCATCATGCCGTACGGCACTGACAGTCACCCCTGGATCACCCTCGCGCACCCTTCGCCCTGGAACGCGTTGCGCGATACGCATCGCGGTGAGCCCGGCCACGTATCAGTTTGCCTTTGTTTGACCTGGGCAGGCGCGCCCTCGGGAGCGAAGTAGTGCGCTTTTCAACTGTCGGGGCCCCTCGGGCTCCGGCTTTCTGACCGCCGTACGGCCTTCGCCCCCTGTCCCCTGTTCCCGAGACAAGAGGTTCGCGTGCAAGCCAGGCTTGAGGCGGAGCACCTGTTCAAGGTGTTCGGCAGACGACCGGACGAAGCGGTGGAGCGCCTGAGAAAGGGCACCGACCGGGAGGAGCTGCGCGCCGACGGCACCATGGCCGCCGTGATCGACGCGTCCTTCCGTGTCGAGGCCGGCGAGATCTTCGTCGTCATGGGCCTGTCGGGCTCCGGCAAGTCCACCCTGCTGCGGATGCTCAACGGCCTGCTGGAGCCGACCGCGGGCAGCGTGCGCTTCGACGGCGAGGAGCTCACCGCCCTCGGCGACCGCGGCCTGCGCGAACTGCGCTCCCGGAAGATCAGCATGGTCTTCCAGCACTTCGCGCTGTTCCCGCACCGCAGCGTCCGCGAGAACGCCGCCTACGGCCTGGAAGTGCAGGGCGTGCCCCGCGCCGAGCGCGAACGCCGCGCCGACGAGGCGCTCGCCCTGTGCGGCCTGGCCGGCTGGGAGACGTCCTGGCCCGACGAGCTGTCCGGCGGCATGCAGCAGCGCGTCGGCCTCGCCCGCGCCCTGGCCACCGACGCCGATCTGCTGCTCATGGACGAGTCCTTCAGCGCCCTGGACCCGCTGATCCGCCGCGACATGCAGGACCAGCTCCTGGAGCTCCAGAAGACGCTGAAGAAGACCATCGTCTTCATCACCCACGACCTCAACGAGGCCATGCGCCTGGGCGACCGCATCGCCGTCATGCGCGACGGCCGCATCGTGCAGACCGGCTCCGCCGAGGACATCCTGCTGCGCCCCGAGAACGACTACGTGGCCTCCTTCATCCAGGACGTCGACCGCTCCCGGGTGCTCACCGCGGGCGCCGTCATGGACACCGAGCTGCGCGGCGACGAGGCCGACTGCGCCTGCGAGACGGCGACGCCCGACACGCCGTTCACCGAGCTGTGCGCGATCAGCGCCCGGCTGCCGCACCCGGTCGCCGTCCTGGACGCCGGCCGCACCCTCGTCGGCGTGGTGCCCCGGCAGCGCCTGGTGGGCTTCCTCGGCGACGAACAGGGCGAGCCCACCGCCTGCGACGGCTCCGGCGACGACGGGAAGAAGGTGATCGGCCGTGCCTAGGCTGCCCCTCGGTGACTGGGTCGACTCCGGTGTGAACTGGCTGGTCGGCCACCTCTCCTGGCTCTTCGACGCCATCAAGGCCGTCATGGAGGGCATGTACAACGGCATCGACGCCGTCCTCGGCGCGCCCACGCCGCTGCTGATGGCCGGCATCCTCGCCGTCCTCGCCTGGTGGCTGCGCGGACTGCTCGCCGGTGTCCTCGCCTTCGCCGGATTCGCCCTGGTCGACTCGCTCCAGCTGTGGGACCAGGCGATGTCCACGCTCGCCCTGGTCCTCGTGGCCACCGTGATCGCCCTGGTGATCTCGATCCCGCTGGGCATCTGGGCGGCCCGCTCCAAGGCGGTCGGCGCCGCCGTACGGCCCGTCCTGGACCTGCTCCAGACGATGCCCTCCATGGTCCTGCTGATCCCGGCCATGCTCTTCTTCGGGCTCGGCACCGCCGCCGGTGTCGTGGCCACCCTGATCTTCGCCCTGGCCCCCGGCGTGCGCATGACCGAACTGGGCATCCGCCAGGTCGACGCCGAACTGGTCGAGGCCGCCGAGGCGTTCGGCACCACCCCGCGGAACATCCTGTGGCGCGTCCAGCTGCCGCTCGCCCTGCCCACCATCATGGCCGGTGTCAACCAGGTGATCATGCTGGGCCTGTCCATGGTCGTCATCGCCGGCATGGTCGGCACCGGCGGCCTCGGCGGCGCCGTGAACGAGGCCATCGGCCAGCTCGACATCGGCTACGGCTTCGAGGCGGGCGTCGGCATCGTCGTCCTCGCCATCTACCTGGACCGCATCACCGGCGCCCTGGGCACCCAGCTGTCCCCGTCCGGCCGCCGCGCCGCCGCCAAGGCGCCGAAGCGCGTCTGGTCGTACCGGCCGCGTCCGGTCGTCGCCGTCGTCGGGATCGTCGTCCTCGCGCTCGCCGCGGGCGGCATCGGCGTCTTCGGCCCCAACGGCACCACCTCCGAGGCCTCCGGCACCGATGTCGGCAAGGGCAAGGAGATCAAGATCGGCTACATCCCCTGGGACGAGGGCATCGCCTCCACCTTCCTGTGGAAGGAGATCCTCCAGGAGCGCGGCTTCAAGGTCACCACCACCCAGTACGCGGCCGGTCCCCTCTACACCGGCCTCGCCACCGGGCAGATCGACTTCGAGACCGACTCCTGGCTGCCCACCACGCACGCCGAGTACTGGAAGAAGTACGGCAAGCAGCTCGACGACATCGGCAAGTGGTACGGCCCCACCTCCCTGGAGCTGTCCGTCCCCTCCTACGTGAAGGACGTCGACTCCCTGGTCGACCTCAAGGCGCACGCCTCCGAGTTCGGCGGGAAGATCGTCGGCATCGAGCCCAGCGCCGGTGAGATGAGCCTGCTCAAGACGAAGGTCCTCAAGGAGTACGGCCTCAGCGGCAGCTACCAGGTGATCGACGGCTCGACCCCGGCCATGCTCGCCGAGCTCAAGCGCGCCTACGCCCGCAAGCAGCCGGTCCTCGTCACCCTGTGGTCCCCGCACTGGGCCTACAGCAGCTACGACCTGAAGAAGCTGAAGGACCCCAAGGGCGCCTGGGGCAAGGGCGACGGCGTGCACACCCTGTCCCGCAAGGGATTCGCCGGGGACAACCCGCAGGTCGCCGACTGGCTGAAGAACTTCTCCATGACCGAGAAGCAGCTCACCGGCCTGGAGGCGAAGATCCAGGGGGCCGGCAAGGGCAAGGAGCAGGACGCGGTCCGCTCCTGGCTGCGCGCGAACCCCGGCCTGGTCGACAAGTGGGCGCCGGTCTCCGGCAAGCAGGCCACGGGCTGACCCGCGAGCGGGCGGCCGGATGACCCGGCCGGCCCGGACCCGCCTTTCGAGGGGCGGACGGCACCGTACGACGATGGGGTACGGAGGCCGTCCGCCCCTCGGGGCGTTCCCAGGCCGCTCGGGGCGTTCCCGGGGTGTTCTCGGGGAAGAGGGCCCGCTTCCCCTACGGGCAGAATCCGGCCAATCACCCAGCGTGATGACTCTGGCCGGTGGGCATGTTCATCCCCGGGGAGGAAGCCGCGGGGGACCCCTTCGGGACCGCCGACGCCTGGCGCGAACGTGAGGGTAGGGGGTATTCGGTGAGACGGGGATGTGACACGCGCATGAAACCGTTTGCCGAACATGCGTAGGGTGCAGTGAAGCCATTCGAGGAACGCACACGAGCGAGGGAGGGAGCCGGAGCGATGGGCGACCACAAAGAGCAGCAGCCCGTACGGGTGGGCGCGGCGGTCCGCAGGCGTCGGCGCGCCCTGGAGTTGACCCTCGCGGTCGTCGCCGAGCGCACCGGCCTGTCCGTGCCCTTCCTCAGCCAGGTGGAGAACGACCGGGCGCGGCCCAGCAGCACCTCCCTGGAGAAGCTGGCCGACGCGCTGCGCACCACGGCCGTCGAACTCCTCGCCGCGGCGGACCCGGCGGCCACCGTCGACCTGGTGCGCGCCGAACCGCTCGCCGAGGACGACTTCACCCCCCGCACCCGCAACCTGGTCCGCGGCCACCATCAGCTGCACGCCTCCGAGTTCACCGGCGACCATGACGCGGGCCGCGAGTTCCAGCATCGCAACGACGAGTTGATGTACGTCGCCGACGGCGCCGTGGAGATCGAGGCCGAGGGCCGCGCGTACCGCCTCGGCCGCGGCGACACGCTGTATCTCACCGGCGGGGTCAGGCACCGCTGGCGGGCGACCGTGCCGGACACCCGGATCATCGTGGTGGCGGTGGCCGAGCACATCGAGGCCGTGCGGGACCGGTCCCGGTGAAACGCGTCGTCTCCCTGGTCCCCTCGCTCACCGAGGCCGTGGCCGAGACGCTGCCCGGGGCGCTCGTCGGGGCCACGGACTGGTGCAGTCATCCGGGGGAACTGGACGTCGTCCGGATCGGCGGGACCAAGAACCCCAAGGTGGAGCGGATCATCGAGCTCGCGCCCGAGGTGGTGATCGCCAACGAGGAGGAGAACCGCGTCCCGGACCTCGACGCGCTGCGCGCGGCGGGCCTCGATGTCCTGGTCACCGAGGTGCGGACCGTGCCGGACGCCTTCGGGGAGCTGGCGCGGGTGCTCGCGGCCTGCGGGGCGCCCGAGCGGCCGGGCTGGCTGCGGGAGGCCGAGACGGCGTGGCGCGCGCTGGACGAGCCGGCCGAGCGCAGGACGGCGGTCGTACCGATCTGGCGCAGGCCCTGGATGGTCGTCGGCCGGGACACCTTCGCGGGCGATGTGCTGGCCCGCCTCGGCGTCGACCATCTGTACGCGGACCATCCGGAGCGCTACCCCCGCATCCCCCTGGACGAGCTGGTGGCGGCGGCCCCGGACGTGGTCGTTCTTCCCGACGAGCCCTATCGCTTCACCGCCGAGGACGGCCCGGAGGCGTTCCCGGGCCTGGCCTGCGCGCTGGTCAGCGGGCGTGATCTGACGTGGTACGGCCCGTCGCTGGCGCGGGCGCCCCGGGTGCTGGGCGAGGCCCTGCGAGCAGCTCACCGCTGAGCAGCCCGCGCACCGTGCCGGAGGCAGCCGCGAGCCAGGCCGCCACGAGCAGCGCGTACAGCGCGACGGACAGTGTCTGGAACGCGGTGAGGGAGGTGTGCCGGGTGAGGGCGGCCGCGCCGGTGACGCAGGTGCCCACCGGGAAGGTGGCGCCCCACCAGGTCATCGCGAAGCCCATGCCCTGGCGGCGGGCCCGCACCAGATGGGCGACGGACAGCGCCAGCCACATCAGCGCGAAGCCCATCACCGGCACGCCGTACAGCACGGAGAACACGGCGAGACCGTGCGCGTAGGAGGCCGGTACGACCCCGGGCGCGGCGTTCGCGATCGAGCCGAGGGCGGTGGTGGACTGCCCGAGCGGGCCGAGGACCAGGAACAGGGTCGGGGTGAGCGCGAGCGGCAGCGGGCCCGAGGTGATCAGCCGGCCGAGGACCAGCGGCAGCATCAGCAGGGTGGCGAACAGGCTCAGTCCGAACATCGCGAGACAGGCCAGCAGCAGGGTCGCGCGGGGCTGGCCCGGCGGGAGATGCGGCACGAGCAGTGGGCCGAGCGCGGCCGACACCATCGGTGCGACCAGCGGCAGCAGCCACACCGGGGACGCCTGGGAGGGCTCGATGCGGTGCCGTACGGACATCAGGTACGGCACGGCCACGGCCGCCCACAGCCCGATCGCGGTGCCCGCCGTGTACAGCACGGTGTCCAGGGCGACGGCCGCCGGGGTGCCGAGCCAGTCGTGCCCCGCGGTCAGCGCGCCGCCGCCGACGGCCAGCAGGGCCATGGCGAGACAGCCGTAGAACGGGGCCATCGCCGGGTCGAGGAGATGGGCGCGGGCCTGGTCGCGGTGGTGGATCCAGTGCAGGGTGCGGGCCGCCAGCAGGGTCACCAGCATCAGCAGCGACAGTACCCAGACCGCCGCGAGGAGTGTGGGCAGGGCGCCCGGCAGGTCCACCGGCAGCGCGGTGCCGGCGGTGCCGACGGCGGCGGTGCCCATGACGGAGGCGTACCAGTTCGGTCCGAGGTGGCGGACCCGGGCGGCGCGGGGCGCGCGGGCGGCGGGGAGGGGTTGGGCAACGGTGACCATGGCATCAACCGTGCCCGGGGGAATGGTCCCTGACCAGGGAGTTCCCTTCTATGAGGGCATAAGCTGGTCTTATGAGTGAGACGGCGGGGCGGCCCGGAGGGCGGCGCGAGGGCACGGGGTCGTTGGCCCACCGGGTACCGGATCTGGCGGCGCTGGAACTGCTGCTCGCGGTGGCGCGGCTGGGCAGCCTCGGCGCGGCGGCGCGGGAGGTCGGGATCACCCAGCCCGCGGCGAGCAGCCGCATCCGGTCGATGGAACGGCAGCTGGGGGTCGCCCTGGTGGACCGCTCCCCGCGGGGGTCCCGGCTCACCGACGCGGGTGTGCTGGTGACGGACTGGGCGCGGCGGGTGGTGGAGGCGGCGGCGGCGTTCGACGCGGGGGCGCGGGCGCTGCGGGACCGGCGGGACTCGCGGCTGCGGGTGGCCGCGAGCATGACCATCGCCGAGTATCTGCTGCCGGGCTGGCTGCTCGCGCTGCACGCCGAGCGTCCGGACACGGCGGTGTCGCTGCTGGCCGGGAACTCGGCGAGGGTGGCGGAGCTGCTGCTGTCGGGGGAGGCGGACCTGGGGTTCGTGGAGGGGCTGTCCGTGCCCGCGGGTCTTGACGCGGTGGTGATCGGGCACGACCGGCTGATCGTGGTGACGGCGCCGGGGCATCCCTGGGCCCGGCGCCGTCGGCCGCTCTCGCCCCGGGAGCTGGGGGAGACCCCGCTGATCCTGCGGGAGCGGGGGTCGGGGACGCGGCAGGTGCTGGACGCGGCGCTCGGGGGGCTGGCCAGGCCGTTGATCGAGCTGTCGTCCACCACGGCGGTGAAGGCGTCGGCGGTGAGCGGCGCGGGCCCGTCGGTGCTCAGCGAACTGGCGGTGCGGGAGGAGCTGGCGCTGCGGCGGCTGGTGGCGGTGCCGGTGGAGGGGGTGTCGCTACGACGTGATCTGCGGGCGGTGTGGCCGAAGGGGCACCGCCCGACGGGACCGGCGCGGGATCTGCTGGCTCTGACGCGGGCGTGAGCCGGTGCGGGCCGGGGCTTTTCCGCTTGCCCGCACCCGGGTCCCGGTCTCCTCAGCTCGCCGCCGAGACCAGACCCCGCATCACCCGGGGATCCTCGCCCATCTCCGGATGCCACTGCACCCCCACCACCCACCCCCGCCCGGCCGGTAGTTCCACCGCCTCCACCGTGCCGTCCTCCGCGTACGCCGACGGCACGAGATCACGGCCGAGGCGGGACACCGACTGGTGGTGGTAGGTGGGGACCGACACCCCCTCGGGGGCGAGGGAGGCGTACAGCGTGCCCGGCACCGGCTTGACCGGGTGCGTGCCGAAGACGCCCACCACCTCCGCGTGCCCCTCCATGTGCTGGACCAGCGTCCCGCCGAGCGCCACGTTCAGCAGCTGCATGCCCCGGCAGATCCCCAGCAGCGGCGTGCCGGAGGCCAACGCGGCGTGGATCAGGGCGAGTTCCCAGGCGTCGCGGGCCGGGGCCGGCGGTCCGGTGCGGGGGTCGCGGTCGGCGCCGTAGTGCACCGGGTCCACGTCCGGGCCGCCCGCGACGACCAGGCCGTCCAGCCGGGCGACCGCCGCCGCGGCCACTTCGGGGTCGTCCGGCGGCAGCATGCAGGCGAGGCCCCCGGCCCGCTGGACCAGTCGCGGATACGCGGCCGGCAGCAGCGCGGCCTCCAGCTCCCAGACCCCCCAGCGCGTCCCGGCCTCCAGATATGTGCTCACACCGATCAGCGGTCGTCCGCCCACGCCAGCCTCCCAAAAGGTATATGAGAATACCTTTGCAGAATCCGCTTACGTCAGGAAGCCCCGCAGCAGCGCGGCCGTGCCCGCGCAGTGCTCCCGCATCATCTCCCGCGCGCCGTCGGCGTCCCCGTCGAGCACCGCCTCCACCAGCGCGGTGTGCTGCCGCTGGGAGTGCTCCAGATTGCGCACCAGCAGCGGGATGCAGTCCAGCAGCTCGTTGACCTGGGCGCGCACCGCCGCGTACTGGGCGGTCAGCGAGGGCGAGCCGCACAGCTCGGCCAGGGTCAGATGCAGCAGCGTGTCCAGGCGCCGGTAATCGGCCAGCGGCGCCTCGTGCGTCTCGGCCAGCGCCTCCCGCAGCAGCTCGGCCTGCTCGCCGGTCAGCCCGTGCGCCGCGCACAGCCCGGCCGCGCCCACCTCCAGCACCTCCCGGAACCGCAGCACGTCCTCGACGTCGACCGCCGCGATCCGCCGCCGCAGCTCGTCCTCGCCGCCGGCGTCCGCGCGGGGCCGCACGAACGTTCCGCCGTACCGCCCGCGCCGCGCCTCCACCAGGCCCTGGTCCTGGAGCACCTTCAGCACCTCGCGCAGCGTCACCCGGCTGATCCCCAGCCGCTCCGCCAACTCCCGCTCCGCCGGCAGCCGTTCGCCGCCCGGCACCAGGCCGAGCCGCACCACCTGGAGGATCTGCTCCAGGGCCTCCTCGAAGCCGTTGCCCGCCCGCACCGGCCGCAGCACCGGGGCGAGCCGGTCGCCCACCCCGTGCCACTCCGTATGAGACGACATCCGCCGTACCCCCTTCCCAAGCAATGGTTCTGAGCAATACCTTATGGCTCCCGGCCCGGCCGAAGAAGCGCGAAGGCGCCCAAGGAGGCTTTTCCGTGGCAGACCGCACAGCCCCGCTCCCCGTCGAGGAACTCCGTGCCCTCGTGGAAAGCGGTGAGATCGACACTGTCGTCCTGGCGTTCCCCGATATGCAAGGGCGCCTCCAGGGCAAGCGGTTCGCCGCCCGCTTCTTCCTCGACGACGTCCTGGAGCACGGCACCGAGGGCTGCAACTACCTGCTCGCCGTCGACACCGAGATGAACACGGTCGACGGCTACGCGATGTCCTCCTGGGAACGCGGCTACGGCGACTTCGCCATGCGCCCCGACCCCGTCACCCTGCGCCGCATCCCCTGGCACCCCGGCACCGCCCTGCTCGTCGCCGACCTCGCCTGGAGCGACGGCGCCCCGGTCGCCGCCGCCCCCCGGCAGATCCTGCGCCGCCAGCTCGACCGGCTCGCCGGACTCGGCTACACCGCCCAGGTCGGCACCGAGCTGGAGTTCATCGTCTTCAAGGACAGCTACGAGCAGGCGTGGGACGCGGGATACCGGGGGCTGACCCCGGCCAACCAGTACAACATCGACTACTCCATCCTCGGCACCGGCCGCATCGAGCCCCTGCTGCGCCGGCTGCGCAACGACATGGCGGGCGCCGGGCTCACCGTCGAGTCCGCCAAGGGCGAGTGCAATCCCGGGCAGCATGAGATCGTCTTCCGCTACGACGAGGCGCTCACCACCTGCGACCAGCACGCCCTGTACAAGACCGGCGCCAAGGAGATCGCCTCCCAGGAGGGCGTCTCGATCACCTTCATGGCCAAGTACAACGAGCGCGAGGGCAACTCCTGCCACATCCATCTCTCGCTCACCGACGCCGACGGCACCAACGTGATGGCCGGCCCCGACGGGATGTCCGAGGTGATGCGGCACTTCCTCGCCGGACAGCTCGCCGCCCTGCGTGACTTCTCCCTGCTCTACGCCCCCAACATCAACTCCTACAAGCGGTTCCAGCCCGGCTCCTTCGCGCCCACCGCCGTCGCCTGGGGCCACGACAACCGCACCTGCGCCCTGCGCGTGGTCGGCCACGGCCGCGCCACCCGCTTCGAGAACCGCCTGCCGGGCGGCGACGTCAACCCCTACCTCGCCGTCGCCGGACTGGTGGCCGCGGGCCTGTACGGCGTCGAGCAGAAACTCGAACTCCCCGAGCCCTGCCCCGGCAACGCCTACACCGCGGGCTTCGCACACGTCCCCACCTCCCTGCGCGAGGCCGCCGAGCTGTGGGAGAACAGCCCGATCGCCAAAGCCGCCTTCGGCGACGAGGTCGTGGCCCACTACAGCAACATGGCCCGCGTCGAGCTGGACGCCTTCGACGCCGCCGTCACCGACTGGGAGCTGCGCCGCTCCTTCGAACGCCTGTGAGCGCGCCCGTGTCCCCCCGCTCCGCCCGCCCGTGAAAGGTCGATCCGTGTCCGACTCCGACGAGTTGAAGATCCTCAACCCCGCCACGGAAGAGGTCCTCACCACCGTCCCCGCCGCCACCGCCGAGGACGTCGACGCCGCCGTCGTACGGGCCGTCCGCGCCCAGCGCGGATGGGCCGCGCTCGCCCCCGCCGACCGGGCCCGGCTGCTGCGCCGCTTCGCCGACACCGTCGACGCCCACCTGGAGGAACTCGCCCGCCTGGAGGTCCGCGAGGCCGGGCACACCCTCGGCAACGCCCGCTGGGAGGCCGGCAACGCCCGCGATCTGCTGGAGTACGCGGCCGGCGGCATCGAACGCCTGCTCGGCAAGCAGATCCCGGTGTCCGGCGGCTGGAACATCACCTTCCAGGAGCCCCTGGGGGTGGTCGGGGTGATCGCCCCCTGGAACTTCCCCATGCCGATCGCCGCCTGGGGCTCCTTCCCGGCCCTCGCGGCGGGCAACGCCGTCGTCCTCAAGCCCGCCGAGACCACCCCGCTCACCGCCCTGCGCCTGGCCGAACTCGCCCTGGCGGCGGGCCTGCCCGAGCACCTCTTCCAGGTGCTGCCGGGCCGCGGCCACATCGCCGGGCGGGCCCTGGTGGACCACCCCGACGTGGCCAAGATCGTGTTCACCGGGTCCACCCGCACCGGCCGCGAGATCATGGAGCGCTGCGCCCGGCTGGTCAAACCGGTCACCCTGGAACTCGGCGGCAAGAGCCCCAACATCGTCTTCGCCGACGCCGACCTGAGCACCGCCCTCGACCCGTTCTCCTTCCTGGACAACTCCGGGCAGGACTGCTGCGCCCGCACCCGGATCCTCGTCCAGGAGACGGCCCTGGACGAGGCCCGGGACTTCCTCGCCGACGCGCTCGCCGCCGTCGTCGTGGGCGACCCGGCCGACGAGAAGACCCAGATGGGCCCGCTGATCTCGGCGGCACAGCGGGAGCGCGTACGGTCGTACGTCCCCGACGGCGCCCCCGCCCTGCGCGGCAGCGCGCCCGACGGACCCGGCTTCTGGTTCCCGCCGACCGTCCTGGTGGGGGAGCGGCACGACAGCCCGGCCGCCCGCGAGGAGATCTTCGGGCCCGTCGCCGTCCTGCTCCCCTTCACCGACGAGCGGGACGCGATCCGCCTCGCCAATGACACCCCCTACGGGCTGGCCGGCTCCGTGTGGACCCGCGACCTCGGCCGCGCCCTGCGGGTCTCCGGTGGCGTGCGCGCGGGCAACCTGTCCGTCAACTCCCACTCCAGCGTCCGCTACTGGACCCCGTTCGGCGGCTACCAGCAGTCCGGCCTCGGCCGGGAACTGGGCCCCGACGCCCTGACCGCCTTCACCGAAACCAAGAACGTCTTCATCAGCACGGAGGGCCCCGCACAGTGACCGACAACAGTGTTTGCCGCCGCCTGGTCGGCCGTACCGCCGTCGTGACCGGAGCCGGCAGCGGCATCGGCCTCGCCACCGCCCGCCGCCTCGCCGCCGAGGGCGCCCATGTGGTCTGCGCCGACGTGGACGAGGTCCGCGGCAAGGCCGCCGCCGACGAGGTGGGCGGGCTCTTCGTCAAGGTCGACGTCACCGATCCCGAGGAGGTCGAGGCGTTGTTCAAGACGGCGTACGACACCTACGGCAGCGTGGACGTGGCCTTCAACAACGCCGGCATCTCCCCGCCCGACGACGACTCCATCCTGGAGACCGGGCTGGAGGCGTGGAAGCGCGTCCAGGAGGTCAACCTCACCTCCGTGTACCTGTGCTGCAAGGCCGCGATCCCCTACATGCGCCGCCAGGGCAAGGGCTCCATCATCAACACCGCGTCCTTCGTGGCCCGGATGGGCGCGGCCACCTCCCAGATCTCGTACACGGCCTCCAAGGGCGGCGTCCTCGCCATGTCCCGTGAGCTGGGCGTGCAGTTCGCGCGCGAGGGCATCCGGGTCAACGCGCTGTGCCCCGGGCCCGTCAACACCCCGCTCCTCCAGGAGCTGTTCGCCAAGGACCCGGAGCGGGCCGCGCGGCGGCTCGTGCACATCCCGGTGGGCCGGTTCGCCGAGGCCGAGGAGATCGCCGCCGCGGTCGCCTTCCTGGCCAGCGACGACTCCTCCTTCGTCAACGCCACCGACTTCCTGGTGGACGGGGGCATCGCGGGCGCGTACGTCACGCCCCTCTAGATGAGTGAGTCCGATGTGTGTGCTGGTCGCGACCATGGCGAAGGGCGCCCGTTGGTCAGTGTGTGAAGACAAACCTGGACGCCCTTCTGGCGGCACTGTACGTGTTCATCGACGACCAT
>NZ_JBMJCT010000046.1:0-11329 GCF_049222185.1 Streptomyces sp. LaBMicrA B280
CGACACCCTCCACCACACCCCCATCGGCGTCTTCCGCTCCGTCGAACGCCCCGTCTACGACGAGCAGATGACCGAACAACTCGACACCGCGATCGAGCAGAAGGGCAAGGGCGACCTGGGCGCACTGCTCGCGGGCAACGACACCTGGACCGTCGTCGGCTGACCCCCGACGAAACGCTGACACCGGAGACACCCATGGCATACGTCATCGCTCAACCCTGCGTGGACATCAAGGACAAGGCATGTCTGGAGGAGTGCCCGGTCGACTGCATCTACGAGGGGCCGCGCAAGCTGTACATCCAGCCGGACGAGTGCGTGGACTGCGGAGCGTGCGAGCCGGTCTGCCCCGTCGAGGCGGTCTTCTACGAGGACGATCTGCCGGAGGACCTCAGCGCCTTCCGCACGGCGGACCGTGAGGTCTTCGACGGCCTGGGCCTTCCCGGCGGTGCGCGCGGTCATGCCCCGCTCGCCGCGGACCACGCGGTGGTGGACGCCGTTCCCACGCCGTCCACCACTTGAGCCGATCGCCGCCGGTGCCGCTGCCGCGGCCCCCTTCGACCCTTGCGCCCCGCGCGCCCCTCACGGATCGAGTTCTCACCATGGCCAAGCCCTCAGTCCTCATAGCCGAAGAACTCTCGCCCGCCACGATCACCGCGCTCGGCCCGGACTTCGACGTCCGGCACTGCGACGGGACCGACCGGGCCGCGCTGCTGGCGGCCGTCGCCGACGCGGACGCCCTGCTGGTGCGCAGCGCCACCCGGGTGGACGCCCAGGTGATCGACGCCGCGCGCCGACTCCGGGTCGTGGCACGGGCCGGCGTCGGCCTGGACAACATCGAGGTCCCGGCGGCCACCAAGGCCGGCGTCCTGGTCGTCAACGCCCCCCAGGCCAACGTGGTCAGCGCCGCCGAACTCGCCTGCGGACTGCTGCTGTCCACCGCCCGCACCATCCCGCAGGCCGACTTCTCGCTCAAGAGCGGCGCGTGGGACCGCCGCACGTACACCGGTGTCGAACTGGCGGACAAAACGCTGGGCATCATCGGGCTCGGCCGCATCGGCACCCTGGTGGCGCGGCGGATGTCCGCGTTCGGCATGCGGATCCTCGCCCACGACCCCTACGCCACGAAGGAGCGGTCCCTGCGCGCGGGCGCCCGTCTCGTCCCGCTCGACGAACTGCTTGAGCAGGCCGACTTCATCACCGTGCACCTGCCCAGGACACCGGAGACGACCGGCTTCGTCGGCGAGCGCGAGCTGGCCCTCGTCAAGAGTTCCGTGCGGATCGTCAACGCGTCGCGTGGCGGCATCGTGGACGAGGACGCGCTCGCCGCGGCGCTGAAGGACGGACGCGTCGCCGGAGCCGGGCTGGACGTGTTCGCGGTGGAGCCGTGCACCGCCTCCCCGCTGTTCGCGCTGCCCAACGTGGTGGTCACCCCGCACCTCGGCGCCTCGACCCACGAGGCGCAGGAGAGAGCCGGGACGGCCGTGGCCCACGCGGTGCGCCGGGTCCTCGAGGGGGAGCTGGTGCCCGACGCGGTGAACGCCCCGGGCGGCCCCGTCGCGGACGAGGTACACCCCTACCTGGCGCTCGCCGACGACCTCGGCCGCCTCTTCACGGAGCTGGCGGGACGCCGGACGGTCACGCAACTGGAGGTCGAGGTCCGCGGCGAGGTGACCCGCCATGATGTGACGGTCCTGAGGGCCGGTGCGCTCAAAGGGGTCCTCGCCCGGCTCACCCCCATGCCGCTCTCGCTGGTGAACGCGTCGGAGCTCGCGCGCGAGACCGGTGTCTTCGTGCGCTTCGCGACCAGCTCCGAGAGCCCCGCCCACTGCAGCGCCCTCGCGATCCGCGGCGTGCTGCCCGATGGCACGCCCCTGGCCGTCGCCGGTGCGCTGTCCGGCCAAAAGCTCACCCACAAGCTCGTCGAGGTCGGGGAGCACGAGATCGATCTGGGCCTGACGGGCCGCATGCTCTTCCTCCGGTACACCGATGAACCCGGCGCCATCGGCAAGGCGGGACAGATCCTCGGTGCCGCCGGCGTCAACATCGCCGATATGGCGGTCGCCCGGTCCGACGGCAGGGCGATGGCGGCCATGTCCGTCGACAGCGACGTCCCGGAGTCCCTCGTGCGCCGTCTCGTGGCCGCGCTCGACGAGGCGTCCGCGCGTTTTGTACGCCTGACGCCGTAGGGAACGCGCCCGTCGCACCCGTACTCCCCCGCCCCGCACCCGGAGCGGGGGAGTACGCATGTCCCGCCGGACCGCGGCCGCCGCGGTCCGGCACTTCGCTACCGGCACTTCGCTACCGGCACTTCGCTACCGGCGCGTCGCCGAGGCGTGGCAGAACGCGGTGAAGGCGGCGGCCCGGCCCGTCAGCCGGACCCCCGCCGGGCGGGCCAGCACGACATCCAGCGGTCGTACCTCGTCCTGGATCCGGCGGATCACCAGGCCACGCCCCTCGTAGCTGACGTCCGCGCTGGGGCGCTGGATGAGCAGCGAGTAGCCGACACCCCGGGCGACGAGGCTCCGCACCATTTCGAAGCTCTCCGTACGGTGCCGGATGCGGGGGGAGACCCCGGCGGAACTCAGCACCTCATTGAAGTAGCGCAGGCTGGGCGGGACATCGAGCGCGATCATGTCGTGATCGGCGAGGTCGGCCAGCCGGATCTCTCCTTTCTCCGCCAGCGGATGAGCGGCCGGCAGCAGGACGTACGGCTCGGTCGGGTAGAGCGTGTCGTAGTCGATCCCGGCCTGTATGTCGACGCCGTAGAGAACGGCCACCTCGCACTCCCCCTCCAGCAGGCGCTGCTGCAGATCGGTGAGGGAGCCCTCCACGAAGTCCAGGGTCACCCGGGGATGAGTCGCCTGGAACTCCTCCAGGACCCGGGGCAGCAGGAACGGGGCGATGGTGGTGAAGCAGCCGATCACCAGACGGCCCGACGGAGCGTGGCCCAAGTCCCGCATCCCCGCCTGCAGTTCGTCGGCACGGGCCAGCAGGGCCCGGGCGTCCGGCAGCAGGCGGCGACCGGCGTCGGTGAGCGTGAGTCCCTTCGCCTTGGAGCGAAGGAGCAGCTGCACACCGATCTGGCGTTCCAGCTGGGCGATCGCGACCGACACCGCTCCCTGCGACACGAAAAGCCGCCGCGCCGCTCCCGTCATGGTTCCGGCCTCGGCGCAGGCCACGAAGGCGTGCAGCCGGCGCAGACTTATCCGCTCAGTCATTAGGGAATCCCATAACACGCTTCATGATTCTTCCGTTTTCAATTCGACGGTCATGGCGGAGACTTGTAGAACCAAGTCGAGGAGGTTGTGCAATGACGCCGATGGATGCGACTGCGGGATGCCCGGTGCATCACGGTTTCGACCCGCTTGGCGACGAATACATAGCCGACCCGTATCCGATCCATACCGCGGTGAGAGAGGAGGCTCCGGCGTTCTACGCGGCGGCCATCGACATGTGGGTGATAACCCGGTACGACGACATCGAGGCCGTTCTCAAGGACCCGGGAACCTTTTCCGCGGCGGTCGGACAGAAGCCGGTCTTTCCCATGTCGGAGGAGGCGCAGGACATTTTGAAGAAAGGGTTCCGCGCCTATCCGGTGATGTCGGACTGTGACCCGCCGCGGCACACCCGCATTCGAAAGCACAACATGACAGGCTTCTCACCGCGGCGGATCTCCGCGCTGGAGCCGAAAGTCTGGGCCAAGGCCACGGAACTCGTGGACGCCATCAAGCCCGGACAGGTGGACCTGGTGAGCGCGCTGACCTATCCGCTGCCCGCGTACATGATCTTCACGTTCATCGGATTCCCGGACGAGGACATGGACATGCTGAAGAGCTGGTGCGGCAACCGCATCGCGTTCAGCTGGGGCCGTCCGAGCGGCGACGAACAGCGCGAGATCGCCACGAACATGACGCACTACTGGGAGTACTGCGAGAACTTCGTGGCCGAGCGGGCCGCGCGTCCGGTGGACGACTTCACCAGCGACCTGATCCGGATCCGCGAGGAGAACCCGGACGCCCTGTCGCTCGAGGACATCACCAACGTCGCCTACGGGCTCAGCTTCGCCGGCCATGAGACCACGACCAGCTTCACCGGCAACGCGATCCGCCAGCTGCTGGCCAACCCCGAGCAGTGGGCCGCGATCTGCTCCGACCGCGGACTCATCTCCAAGGCGGTCGAAGAACTGCTGCGCTACGACAGCAGCATCCCCGCCTGGCGGCGCGTCACCACCCGGGCGGTGGACGTCGGCGGGGTCGAGATCCCCGCCGAGGCCAAGGTCCTCATCCTGCTCGGCGCGGCCAACCGGGACCCGAAGCACTTCGAGGACCCGGAGACCTTCGACATCCACCGGGGCGACGCCCGTCGCCACCTCGCCTTCGGCAAGGGCATCCACTACTGCATCGGGGCGCCGCTGGCGCGGATGGAGGCCCGCATCGCCCTCGATCTGCTGGCGCAGCGGGCCCCGGACATGCGGCTGCTGGAGGACCAGGACTTCGACTTCCCCGCCAACGTCTCCTTCCGCGGCCCGCGGAGCCTGCTCGTCGAATGGCCCGGCTGACCCCTCGGGCCCGGACGGCACTCGGCGGGGCGCGCGCCGCGCCCCGCCGTGGGGCGAGGGCCCCGAGGCGCGGCCGGTCACGGCCGGTCGCGCCGTTCGGTGACCAGCAGGGTCTGCAGCACCCGCCCGCAGCCCCCGAGTTCGTCGTCGAGCTGCCCGAGGGCCAGCCCCGAACCGCCGGGGCCGGCCTCGGTGTGCGAGCGCAGGCACAGCCATTCCCCGACGGGGTCGCGGTGCAGGGCGAGGGTCACATCGGTGTTGATGACGAGATTCGTGTGGTGGTCCAGCTCGAAGCCGACGGCCCAGCTGCTGTCGGCCACCGTGAGCGCCCTGGTCAGCGGAGAGTCCGGGGCGCCGGCCACCAGAGGGACGCGCTGGCGGGCCCAAGCGGTGCCAGGACCGAGCGAGTCGAAGCCTTTGCCGTTCTCGAACCGCCACTCCATCGCCGCGATGTAGCCGTCCAGATGGGCGCCCGCCATGGTGTGCGGCGGCTGCGGCCCGGGCAGGTCGGGGGCGGGCGGGACGGGCCCCAGCGACGGCGTGGACCGCGGGCTGGCGACCAGCCTCCAGGCCCGGGCCAGCAGGACCGTCTCACCGGCCGCCGTGACCTCCCCTTCGAGCACCTCGACGCTGCCGCCGGATCTGACCGTGCGCACCGCGACCGCCAGATCCGCGACCGGCACCGGCCGCAGCAGCTCCACGGTCACGCGGGCGATCCGCAGGCCCGGCCGGGGGGCGTGCCGCTCCATCACGTGCCCCACCAGGGCCGAAGGGGGCCCGGCGTGCTGCGACTTGGCGCTCCACGGGCCCGCGGTGGCCGGGGTGCTCTCGTATCGGCCGCCCCCCAGCTCGTGATAGAAGGCCGCGGGGAGTACGTCGGGAAGTACGTCGGGGCGTACCTCGGGGGACGGAACGAACTCAGGGTTCACGCGTAAGCCTCCGGTCCTGCCTCAGGAGTCTGAGGAATCGTGGATGACGCCCGCCCGAGGCACGTCGGCAGGTCCGCCCATGTCCGTGCGCTGTTCTTCGATGACTGTTCCCACCCGGAAGAGGACGGACTCCGAGAACGGGGCGGCGATCAACTGGGCCCCGATGGGGAGTCCGGCGGAGTCCTTGCCGACCGGCAGGGAGAGCGCGGGGAATCCGGTGATGTTGGCGGGGGAGGAGAGCCTGACGTAGGCGTCGGTGACCGTCTCGGTCACGCCGTCCGGCCAGCGCACGGTCTCCTGACCGCGCCGTGCCGCCGTGATGGGGGAGGTAGGGGCGATCAGCACGTCGACGCCGTCGAAGAGCCGGAGCCAGGCATCGCCGATGAGGGACCGGGTGCGCTGGGCGCGCAGATAGTCCAGGGCGGACACCCGGCTTCCCGCCTCCAGCAGCAGCCGGATGTCCGGGCCGTAGAGGTGGGGCGTCGCGCGCAGGGCCTCCTCGTGGACCGCCGACGCCTCGGGGGCCATCAGGCCCCACTGGGTGGCCTCCATGTGCTCGACCAGCGGCAGCTCCACGGGCCGCACCGCGGCACCGAGCTCCCGCAGCAGGTCGACCGTGCCCCGCACGGCCGCCTCCACCTGCGGATCGACCCGGTCGAAGTAGTAGGTGTCGGGCACGCCGACGCGCAGCCCCCGCAGCCCCGCCGGGTACGGCGCGGGCGAGTGGGCCGGAGCGGCGGCGCTGGCGGGGTCGGCCGGGTCGTGTCCGGCCAGCGCGCTCAGGACGGTGGCGGTGTCCCGGACGGTCCTGGCGATGGGGCCGACGTGGTCCAGGGACCATGACAGGGGCGCCACCCCGTGCCGGGAGACCAGGCCGTACGTGGGCTTCAGCCCGACCATGCCGTTGAGCGCCGCCGGGATGCGGATCGAGCCTCCGGTGTCGGTCCCCAGCGCGAACAGCGCCGACCCGGCCGCCACCGCGACCGCCGAACCGCCGCTCGACCCTCCGGCGATGGCATCCGCGTGCCAAGGATTGGCCGTCTGCGGAGTGAGCAGTCCGTAGGCGAACTCGTGGGTGTGGGTCTTGCCGATCAGGATCGCACCGGCGGCCGTGAGCCGCGTGGCCACCGTGCTGTCCCCGTCGGGCACACGGTCCGCCCAGACGCGGGAGCTGGCGGTGGTGGGGATCCCGGAGACGTCGAACAGATCCTTGAGGCCGTACGGGATGCCGTGCAGCGGCCCCCGGTGGAGGCCGCCGAAGATCTCCTTCTCCGCCCGCCGCGCGTCCTGCCGCGCACGGTCCGCCACGACGGTGACGTACGCGTGGAGCCGCCGCTCGACCGCCTCGCACCGGCCCAGCACGGAGTCGACGAGTTCGACGGGGGACAGGGCGCGTGCCGCGATGGCCGCCGCCGCGTCCTCGACGGTGAGCTCAAAGGGTTGCATCGGAGGGCCCCGGGGCGGTGGGAGCGGGAGGGGCCGGGGCCCGGAAGACGGGGGCCGGGGCCACACCGCTCAGATCCAGGGCCCGTAACCGGCCGATGAGAAGGCCCAGGTGGGCGGCCAGTTCGGCCACTTCGCCTGGCCGGTCGTCCGGCGGGGGAGCCGATCGCGCGGACGACGGGTACGGTCTCGCAGCGGCCATCGTGAACTGCCTTCCGGGTGATCGGATCCGGATACCGCGTCGCTCGCTCACGCGAGGAGACCCGGTGGCCCCGACGGGGGATTCAGAGGCCACCGGGAGAGTGGGTGCCGTGCGGTCGGCCGTCGGCCGGCGGACCGCAGGGCTATGGGAAATCCGCGCTTACAGGTCGACCGTGACGCCGTAGGACTCCAGCCAGGCGTTGAGCCAGAGCGGAACCTCCAGGTCGATCCGGGTGATCTGGGTGCTGGCGGTGCTGATGCCGCCGTCGAGCCGGCCGCGGACCCGCTCCTTGTCGAGGAGCGGCAGGATGGGGGCGTCGCCGCCGCTGAGCACCTCCGCGAGCCGGTCGCGAAGCTTCTTCTCGTACCCGGAGTCCTGCGTGCTCGGGTACGGCGCCTTCACCCGCTGCACGATCGACTCGGGCAGCACGTCGCGGGTGGCCGCCCGCAGCAGGCTCTTCTCCCGCCCGTCGAAGGTCTTCATGGCCCACGGGGCGTTGAACACGTACTCCACGAGCCGGTGGTCGCAGAACGGTACGCGGACCTCAAGACCGACCGCCATGCTCATACGGTCCTTGCGGTCGAGGAGGGTGTTGAGGAAGCGCGTCAGGTTGAGGTAACTGATCTCCCGCATCCGCTTCTCCAGGCCCGTCTCGCCCGCCAGGACCGGCACCTCGGCGATGGCGTCGCCGTAGCTCGACCGCCGGTAGCCGGGGATGTCGAGCGTGCTCAGCAGCCCCCCGTCGAACAGCGGTGTCCCGTCGTAGAAGGGTCCCGGCGTCGAGGTCAGCCAGGGGAACGTCTCGGCCGTGAGCACCTCGGGGTCGTGGAACCAGCTGTATCCGCCGAAGAGTTCGTCGGCCGATTCACCGGACAGGGCCACCGTGGACCGCTCCCGTACCGCCTTGAAGAGCAGGTACAGGGAGGGCCACAGGTCGCCGTACCACATGGGCGGCAGGTCGGTGGCGGCGAGGACCGCGGCCCGGACGTCGGGGTCGCTCAGGTTGTCGCTGTTGAGCAGGATCTCCTTGTGCTCCGCCGCCACGTGCTGGGCCAGGTCGCGGACGAACGGGGCGTCCGGGGTGCTCCGCAGCGGGTCCGGGACGAAGTTCTCGGCGGCGCCGACGAAGTCGACCGAGAACGACCGCACCGGTCCGGCTCCCTGAGCGGCCAGCGCCTTGGCCGCCAGCGCGGTCACGGCGGAGGAGTCCAGCCCGCCGGACAGCAGGCTGCACAGCGGTACGTCGGAGATGAGCTGCCGGCTGACGGTGTCCTCAAGGAGGCCGCGGACCGTCTCGATGGTCGTCTCGAGGGAATCCGTGTGCTCCCTGGCCTCAAGTGCCCAGTAGCGGCGCTTGACGAGCCCCTGGCGGCGGACGCGGACCGTGTGTCCCGGCCGGATCTCGTGCATGCCGGTGAAGATGGCGTGCTCGGGGGTCTTCACCATGTCGAGCAGCTCGCGCAGGCCGTTCGCGTTCACCCGGCGCGGGATCTCCGGGTTGGCCAGGATGACCTTGGGCTCCGAGCCGAACAGAACGCCGTCCGCGGTGGGGTAGTAGTACAGCGGCTTGACGCCCATCCGGTCGCGTACCAGGAGCAGTTCCTGGGTCCGGACGTCCCAGATGCCGAAGGCGAACATGCCGTTGAGCTTGTCGACGACGCCCTCGCCCCACTCCAGGTACCCCTGGAGGACCACCTCGGTGTCGCTCTCGGTGCGGAAGCGGTGTCCGCGGGAGATCAGATCGGCCCTCAGCTCGCGGTAGTTGTAGATCTCGCCGCTGAAGGTCAGCACCGCCAACGTACGCCCGTCCTGCTCGGCGGTCATCGGCTGACGCCCGCCCTCCAGGTCGATGACGGAGAGCCGGCGATGCCCGATGGCGGCGTGCCGGTCGATCCACACACCTTCGGCGTCAGGACCCCGGCACGCCATCGTCTGCGTCATGGCGTCGACGATGGCGCGCTCCTGGGTGAGGTCGCGCCCGTAATCTATCCAGCCCGCAATGCCGCACATAAGCGACGGTCTCCTTAGATAGGCGGTGGTGAGCACCTGGCTCATCGAGGTGGTCCGAGAAAGGGACGGGGAGGCACCGCCCGCCGAGCCGCCGGGGCGGGACGGCCGGGCGAGCGGTTGAACGCTGTGGGGCGGATGCCGGACAGGCCGGCCGAACTCGGCGCGACGCGGCTACGAGGCCTTGGGCCACGCGTACTTCCCTGCCCGGTGGCCCCAGGCCACGAGCACCATCAGGACGGCGGCCAGGCCGCCCAGCGTCATGACTGTCGAGGGTGAGGAGCGGTCGAGGACGGCCCCTCCGACCAGGGCTCCGATGGAGATGGTGGCCTGGAAGGAGGCGGTGAAGAGGACGGAGGACGCCTCGGGGGAGTCGGGAGCGGCCTTGGAGAACCAGGTCTGGGAGCAGACCGGCACGGCTCCGTAGGCGGCACCCCACACGATCAGCAGCGCCACCGCTCCCGCGTCCGACGTGCCGAGGACGGGCAGGAGCAGGGTCGCGGCGGCGATCAGCGCGGCGGCCGCGGCGAAGGTGGCCCGCGGATAGCGCCCCACCATGGATCCGCCGAAGAAGTTCCCGGCGATGCCGGCCGCTCCGTAGATGAGCAGGTAGACCGTGATGAGCCCCGAACCCACGTGGGTCACCTGCTCCAGGAACGGTGTGACGTACGTGTACGTGCCGAAGTGGGCGAGCACGACGAGGAAGGTCATGACCAGGGCGAAGCGGGTGTTGACGCTGCGGAGCATGCCGCCCAGGACGTCGAGGCGGGTCGCCTGGTCGGCGGGGAGCGGCGGGACCACCACCAGCAGCAGGGCGAGGACGGCCAGCGTGAAGCCGCCCATGGCGAGGAACGCGATCCGCCAGCCCGCGATGTCACCGATGAACGTGCCCAGCGGTACCCCGAGCACCGAGCCGAGCGGTACCGCCGAGAAGATCACCGAGGTCGCGCGGCCCACGGACTTGGCGGGCACCAGCTGCCCGGCGAGGCCGGCTCCGATGGACCAGAAGCCGCCGATGGTGACCCCCACCATGACGCGGGAGACCAGGACCAGCCAATAGTTCGGTGCGGCGGCGGCCAGGAAGTTGGCCAGCGCCAGCAAGAGGATGAACACACCCAGCATGACCCGTCGGTCGATCCGCCCCGTGGTCACCGTGACCAGCGGGGCCGAAATCGCGGCCAGGAACCCGGGCATGGTCATCATGAGACCAGCCATTCCGTCCGAGATGGTGAAGCTCGATCCGATCGAGGTGAGCAGGCCGATCGGCAGGATTTCGGTGGTGACGATGGCGAAGATCCCCAGCATCACGGAAATGACGGCCAGCCAGGAAATCAAGGGCGAGCGGCCTGATGGTGCGGGGGATTGGACAGAAGGGGTGGTTGTTGTGGACATGAATTCCGTCCTGAGTTGGGCTTCACATGCGGAGTGTGTGTCCACCAGTCCAGCAGGAACAGGCGTCATCCTCTGGCAGGTTCTCGACATCAACAACCGCTCCGCCGTCACCCTGACGTGTCACAGACCCGTCGCCGCGGACACAGCAGGCCACGTACTCGCAGGTCAGGTTGGGTGTCCTCGGAGCTATGGAACGCCGTGAAGCCTCTTCGGCCCGCGACGACTTAGCCGAGTCGCACATCTGTCCGCACCGGGGAGGGCCTTCCTCCGCCGCTCGACGGTTGACGTCGCAAACCCGCTAGACAGGGGCCCTTTCCGCTGTTTCCCTGGGTCCCCGGTGAGGCTCGCCGCTGAATGGAGGAGAAGGGTGTTCGAGTCCGAGGAGAGGGTGCGCGGGAAAGTGCGGGAGCGGGCTGTGGGGCTCAGTCGCGAGGAAGTCGCTACACGGAAAGAAGAGGCGCGGCGCACGTGTGACAAAAGCGTGCCGGCTTACTGCGTCGAGCTGTCCATGCGACAGGAATGGCTGGAGCAGAATGCCCTTGAATGGCAGCGCGTCCTCGACGAGATGACCGCACGGGAGCTGAGCGTCTACCGTCCGGTGGACGAGAAGGCCTGACCGGGCGTCATCGGCGCCTTCCGCGCCGGATCCGGCGGGCCGCCGACGGCCCACGCACATGTCGGATTTCCGCCAGCGTGCTGTTCCTGCCCTGGTCATGCTGGAGGCATGGAGACAGTGACGCGGTTCGACCGGGAGCATTGTGTGCGTGCCGTGCAGTCGAAGGACGCGCGGTTCGACGG
>NZ_JBMJCT010000047.1:0-7104 GCF_049222185.1 Streptomyces sp. LaBMicrA B280
CTTTCAGCGCCGATGGTACTGCAGGGGGGACCCTGTGGGAGAGTAGGACGCCGCCGAACAATTTTTAGGGAAACCCCCGCACCGTTGGTGCGGGGGTTTTCTGCGTTCCGGGACAATTTCCGGCACGGCGGTACACCCCGAAGGGCAGCGGATCGGTGGCCGCTTACAGCCGACCCGCCGCCTTCAGAGCCAGATACGCGTCCGCCAGGGCCGGCGCCAGATTCTCCGGGGTGGCGTCGACCACGGTGACACCGTGCCGGCGCAACTTGTCGGCGGTGCGCTGCCGTTCGTTCTGTGCCTGGGCCGCTGCCGCGGCCTCGTACACCGACTCCGCACTGCCCCGGGCCTTCGCCATGTGGGCGATATGCGGGTCGGCCACGGCGGCGACCAGGACCGTATGGCGGTGCGTGAGCTGCGGGAGCACCGGAAGCAGTCCCTGTTCCACCGGTGCCGCGTCCAGCGTCGTGAGCAGGACGATCAGGGAACGCCGGGGCGCCGTGCGCAGGACCATGGAGGTCAGGCCCCGGCTGTCGGTCTCCACGAGCTCCGGTTCGAGCGTGGCCATCGCATTGACGAGGGAGGGCAGCAGCTCGTTGGCTGAACGGCCCTGGACCAGGGCGCGTGCCCGGCGGTCGTAGGCGAGCAGATCCACGCGGTCACCGGCCCGGGAGGCGAGCGCCGCGAGCAGCAGCGCCGCGTCCATGGCGGCGTCCAGCCGGGGAGCGTCGCCCACCCGGCCGGCCGAGGTGCGACCGGTGTCCAGCACGAGAAGGATGTGCCGGTCGCGCTCGGGGCGCCAGGTACGCAGGGCGACCGTGGTCTGCCGAGCGGTGGCCCGCCAGTCGATCGAGCGGGTGTCGTCGCCGGGGACGTACTCGCGGAGGCTGTCGAATTCCGTTCCCTCACCGCGTGTCAAAACGCTTGTACGACCGTCGAGTTCACGCAATCGAGCGAGTTTCGACGGAAGATGCTTTCGGCTCGTGAACGGGGGCAGAACCCGTACAGACCAGGGCACCCGATGGGCGCCCTGGCGGGAGAACAGCCCGAGGGGGCCGTAGGAGCGGATCGTCACACGGTCGGCTCGGCGGTCACCCCGGCGGGTGGGACGCAGCCGGGTGGTGACCCGTCTGCGCTCGCCTGAAGGCACGGTCAGCTGGTGCCGGGACGACTCGACCTCCGTCCCGGGCAGCCAGCTGCTGGGCGGCCAGCCGTCCCGGAGCCTCGCCCGCAGCACCCGTCGCGTCGGGTTGGCGACCGTGAGCGTCACCTCGGCGGCCTCACCGAGCCGGGCGGTGGTGTCGCCGGAGCGGTTCAGGACCAGGCGTCGTACGGGCGCGGCCAGCGCGAAGTCGCAGGCGCAGGCAAGGGCCAGCGGGCCGTTGACCGCGAGGATGCCCGTCCAGCCCGGCTCCAGGATGCCGACCGGGATGGAGCCGAGGGCCGCGAGCAGGGCGGCGCGCCCGGTGAGCGCCATCAGCGGGGAACCGGGACGTGGGCGAGGACGGCGTTGATGACCGAGTCGGCCGTCACGCCCTCCATCTCCGCCTCGGGGCGCAGTTGGACGCGGTGGCGCAGGGTCGGCAGGGCGAGGGCCTTGACGTCGTCCGGGATGACGTAGTCCCGGCCGGTCAGCCAGGCCCAGGCGCGAGCGGTGGACAGCAGGGCCGTGGCCCCACGGGGGGACACGCCCATGGTGAGGGAAGGGGATTCACGGGTGGCACGGCAGATATCGACGACATAGGCCGTGATCTCGGGGGAGACGGTCGTCCCGGCGACCGCGGCACGGGCCGCCTCGAGGTCGGCGGGGCCGGCGGCGGGACGTATGCCCGCGGCGCGCAGATCACGGGGGTCGAAGCCCGAGGCGTGGCGGGTGAGGACGTCGATCTCGTTCTCACGGGACGGCAGCGGGATCGTCAGTTTGAGCAGGAACCGGTCCAGTTGGGCCTCGGGGAGGGGATAGGTGCCCTCGTACTCGACCGGGTTCTGCGTGGCGGCGACGAGGAACGGCTCGGGGAGCGGTCGGGGGGTGCCGTCGACCGTGACCTGGCGCTCCTCCATGGCCTCCAGGAGGGAGGACTGGGTCTTGGGCGGGGTGCGGTTGATCTCGTCCGCGAGCAGGAGGTTGGTGAAGACCGGGCCGGGCTGGAAGGAGAACTCGGCGGTCCGGGTGTCGTAGACGAGGGAGCCGGTGATGTCGCTCGGCATCAGATCGGGGGTGAACTGGACGCGCTTGGTGTCGAGTTCGAGGGCGGCGGCGAGGGCGCGCACGAGCAGCGTCTTGGCGACTCCGGGGACGCCTTCGAGCAGGACGTGCCCGCGGCACAGGAGGGCGACGACGAGGCCGGTCACGGCGGGGTCTTGGCCGACCACGGCTTTGGCGATCTCGGCGCGCAGGGACTCCAGGGAGGCGCGGGGGTCGTCCGCGACCTTGGCCGGCCCGGCGTTGTCGGTGGTCGGGTCCGTCATGAACGGCGTACCTCTCTTTCGAGGGCGTCGAGTTGGTCGGTGAGTGCGATCAGGGCCGTGTCGTCGCCGGGTGGCGGCCCGAAGAGCAGGGCTCGCAAGTCCTGTCCGTCTCCGGCGAGATGGGCGGACAGCGCGGGGAGCAGGGCCTCGGGCGCGTGCGCCTGGGCGACGGGCACCCCGACGAGCGGGGCGAGGCGGGTGCGGGCGGCGGAGCGCAGCGCGGTGGCGGCGCGGTCGCGGGCGTTGGCCTTGCGGTAGAGGCGGGCGCGGCCTTCGGCGGTCTCGGAGGCGCGGATCGCGACGGGGAGCCGTTCGGGCACCAGGGGTCCGAAGCGGCGCCCCCGCCAGAAGGTGGCCAGCACGGCCGCGATGAACAGCTGGAGGGTGGCCCAGGGCCAGCCCGAGGGGATCAGGTCGAAGAAGCTCTTGTCGTCGCTGTCGGCGGGGGGAGTGTCGGAGAGCGAGGGGAGGTACCAGACCAGATGGGGGCGGGAGCCGAGGAGTTGCAGGGCGAGCGAGGCGTTGCCCCGCTCGTCGAGGCGGCTGTTGTAGAGGATGTCGGGGGCGCCGAGCACGACGGTGTCGCCCCCGGCGGCGGCCGGGACGCGCAGCAGGGTGGCGAGCCGTGCGCTGGGGTAGCAGGAGTCGGCGTCGAGCCGGGTGGTGGTGTAGCGGACACCGCCGGTGTCGGCGCTGCCCGCGCGCCGCGCCTCGGGCAGGGCGCAGGCGGGGGCCAGGGCGGAGCCGAGGCTGTCGGCGGGGTCGGCGCTGACCCCCGGGGCGAGCCGGCCGATGGACCAGCCGCTCGCCGCGACGAGGACGGTGCGCCCGCCGGAGGGCGCGGTCGCCCGGTGCAGTGCGCTCTGCTGACCGGTGGTGAGCCGGTCGGGGACGGCGACGAGGAGGGTGGTGTCGGGGCCCGCGGCGGCACGGGCGGCGCGCAGGGTGGTGCCCACGCGCGTGGTGACCCCGCGATCGGCCAGCAACTGGGCGACGGCGCGGCTGCCGTAGGGATCGGCGGAGCGCGGGTCCAGCTGGCCGTGCCGCTCGGTGGAGCGTACGGCGGCGATGGCGACGGCCGCGGCCAGGAGCAGTACGACGGCGAGGACGATGCCTCGTGTCCGGGTCCACACCGTGCGGGCCGTGGGCGCGGTGGAGGTGGAGGCGGTCGGCGCCGCGGCCTCGGTGGTCACTCGGCGGTCCCCTGGCTGCTGTGGGCCGTGGCGGCCGCGCTGTCGGCGTGGGCGGGCCTGGCGCGTTCCAGATCGCGGTCGAGTTCGGCGAGGCGCCGGTACGACTGCTCGCTCGCGGCGCGTCCGCCGTACGTCACGTCGTCGAACTCCCGGGCGGCGGCGCGCAGTCGGCCGGTGTGCCCGGGCAGGGCGCGGCCAGCCTCGGCGGCGGCCTCGTCGGCGGTGCGGCCCGGCCGGATGTCGAGCACGGCGCGCTCCTCCAGGGAGCGGACGACGGCGCGCATGCGTTCCTGGACGGCCTGGCTCCAGTGGCTCTGGGCCGCGTGCGCCTCGGCGGCCGCGCGGTGTTCGGCGGCGCTGCGCGGGCCGTCGTCGAACAGGACGGGTGCGGAGCGGGCCGGGCGGCGGCGCGGGGTGCCCAGGCGCCACCACAGGGCGGCCGGCACGGCGAGGACGAAGAGGATCACGACCAGGAGGCCGACGGCGCCGCCGGGGGTCGGTCCGGCGGCACTGCCGAACAGGTCGCCGAGCCAGTTCCAGAACGCCTTCAGGGCCCGCTCGAACAGGCTGGGGTCGTTCTCGTGGTACATGCGCTTGGCCAGCTCGCGCTGGGCCGCCTCGCGGGCGGGGTCGCGCGGGATGGTCACCGGTGGCGTGCCACCGTGGCCGCCGGCCGCGAGGACGGAGGTGCCCGAGGCGCGCAGCAGGCCGTGTACGACTGTGGCCACGGCGCCGGGCGAACCCGGCGCCGTGCACGATCCCCCCGTGAAGAGCACCCGGTCAGCTCCCCGGGACCGGGCCGGGGGCGCCGGCGTGCGCCGGGGTGCCCTGGACACCGGCGGCGCGGGCCAGTTCGAGGTCGAGGCCCTCGCGGCGGATGCGCTGGTCGATGTAGAGGAACACGGTGACGCAGGCGGAGATCGGCAGGGTGATGGTGGTGCCGATCATCGCGCCGATGCCGACGATCATCAGGAAGGACCAGCTGAGGTGCCCGCCGTTCTGGCCCAGCAGACCGGACAGGCCGTCGTCGGTCGTGATCAGGGCGATGACGGTGAAGGGGATCGAGATGACCACCCTGACGACGCCGACGATGAGTCCGGCGAGCAGCTGGATGCCGAGGACGCGCCACCAGGAGCCGTTGACCAGCTTGGCGGAGCGGCGCAGGGCGTGCATGATGCCCTGCTTCTCCAGCATCAGCGCGGGCGCGGCCAGCGAGAAACGCACCGTCAGCCACATGAGGACGACTATCCCGGCGCCGAAGCCGAGGACCAGGAGCGCGACTCCGGCGACCCGGCTGCCGGCGAGGAAGCCGATGACACCGGGTACCGAGGCGACGAGCATGACGCCGAGGCCGAGGAGACCGAGCAGGAGCATCTGGCCGAACAGCTTCAGCAGTTGCGGGCGGGCCTCCCGCCATGCCTCGCCCAGGGTGGCCGGCCTGCCCAGGACCGCGCGGCTGGTCACGCTCGTCAGCATCGCGGTGGCGATGAGGGTGCCGATCAGGGTGATCAGGCCCAGGATGATGGAGCTGAGGAAGGACTCGCCCATGACCCGCAGCGCCTCGGCGGGCGGCATGGCCGGGTCGCCGAGGGACGTCTTTTCGACGGTCCTGTTCAGGAAGTAGCCCTGGACGAGGACCGCGATGACCTCCGTGACCACCGCGAGCGCGAGGGATATGCCGAGGACCGTGCGCCAGTAGGTGCGCAGGGTGGAGACGGCGCCGTCGAGGATCTCGCCGACGCCGAGCGGGCGCAGCGGAATGACGCCGGGCTTGGCCGCGGGCGGGGGACCGCCCCAGCCGCCGCCCCAGGCTCCGTACCCGTGGGGCGCCCCGTAGCCGGGAGCGCCGTAGCCAGGGGGGCCTCCGTAGCCGCCGCCGGGTGTGCCGGGCCGGGGTCCGCCCCAGCCAGGGCCGGGCGGCGGGGTCGGGCCCGGGGCACCGGTGGGCGTGGACCACTGGCCGGGTGGCGGCTGCTGGCCGGACCACTGCGCGCCTGGGCCCTGCGGCTGCGGGCCCGGCTGCGGCGCGGGTGCGCCGGAACCGTTTCCGGGCTGGTCGGCGGTGTCGGACGCGCCGGGTTCCCGTCCCTCGGGCGTCGGGTCGGATCCGGGCGAGGCCCAGCCCGGAGTGTCTGTCATTGGAGCTCCTTCTCGGTGCCCGTCCGCGGTCGCGGCGGCAGGTTGGTGGACATCGTGCCATGGCGTGGTCACGTCGGGTCCGGGCGAGGTACGGGCCGGATGTCTTCAGTTGGCCGTGGTGTCCGGGGCAGACTGACGGCATGGCTGATCATCAGGCACGAAGCGGCGGGGACGAACGGCCGTCCGGGATACCGGCGATCCGATGGGAGGAACCACCCGAAGGTCCTGTACTGGTCCTTCTCGATCAGACGAGGCTTCCCGCGGAGGAGGTCGAGCTGGTGTGCACGGACGCGCCGGCGCTGGTGGAGGCGATCCGTTCGCTCGCCGTGCGCGGGGCGCCGCTGCTCGGTATCGCGGGGGCGTACGGCGTCGCGCTCGCCGCCGCGCGGGGCTTCGACGTGCCCGAGGCGGCGCGCTCCATCGAGGAGGCCCGGCCCACCGCGGTGAACCTGTCCGTCGGTGTGCGCCGGGCACGGGCGGCACACGAGGCGGAGCTGGCCCGCGGCGGCGACCGGCCGCCGCGGCGCTGGCCGCCGCGCGGACGCTGCACCGGCAGGACGCGGAGGCCAGCGCGCGGATGGCGGCCCACGGTCTGGCGCTGCTGGACGAGTTGCTGCCCGGCGGCGGGCACCGGATCCTCACCCACTGCAACACCGGGGCACTGGTCTCGGGTGGTGAGGGCACGGCCTTCGCGGTGGCGCTCGCGGCGCACCGCGTGGGGCGGCTGCGGCGGCTGTGGGTGGACGAGACGCGTCCGCTGCTCCAGGGCGCGCGCCTGACGGCGTACGAGGCGGCCCGCAACGGAATGGCGTACACCCTGCTCACCGACAACGCGGCGGGTTCGCTGTTCGCGGCGGGCGAGGTGGACGCGGTGCTGATCGGGGCGGACCGGATCGCGGCGGACGGCTCGGTGGCGAACAAGGTGGGCAGCTACCCGCTCGCGGTGCTCGCGCGCCATCACGGGGTGCCGTTCATCGTGGTGGCGCCGCTGACCACCATCGATCCGGACACCCTCGACGGCGCGTCCATCGAGGTCGAGCAGCGTCCCGGCTTCGAGGTGACCGAGGTGATGGCACCGCAGGCGCAGATCACGGGGCCCGGCGGCGGGATCCCGGTGGCACCGTTGGGGACACAGGCGTACAACCCGGCGTTCGATGTGACGCCGCCCGAGCTGGTGACGGCCATCGTCACCGAGGAGGGCGCCGTCACGCCGGTGTCGGGCGAGGCGCTCGCGGGGGTCTGCAAGCGGGCGCGCGAGGCGGCGGCCGGCTGACCGGAGCGCGGCGCCGGACCCCGGGTCCGGCGC
>NZ_JBMJCT010000048.1:0-5146 GCF_049222185.1 Streptomyces sp. LaBMicrA B280
GCGCGCGGCCACGCTCCGCGGGCACGACGCGCCGGCCCTACGGGCCGGGAGCCACCGAGCCGCTCCGCGGCTCCAACTTCCTTGCTTCGCAAGGAAGTTGATGCGGCATCACTCCGTGACGCCGAAGGAATTCGCTCCGCGAATTCCCAAAAGCAGCAGCTACAGCAACGGGCGGCGCTCTCGGAGTGCGAAGCTGACGCTGCGTCAGCTTCTGTCATGAAAACCATTTCAGGGTTAGATATTTGTAATCCACGCAATGTGCAACTTCTTTTCCGGAAAATGCATTTGACGCGTGGAGAGATTAAAAATGCCCTTGAGGAAGGGGAAAGTGATCGCGATATAAAAGGAATGCACCCTGCTTACCCGGCTTACGGAACTAGCCGAACGGCAGGCCCCAGCCGTAACCTCGTCTTCCTCCCGGCTCCCCCAGCTGCTCGGCTCTCACCCAGAAGTCTTCGGCTAACCCTCCCCCGCATCATCGCCCGGGAGTGGATCGGTAACTCCCAGGCGGATGCCACGCGATTCGGCCACGCGAAGCACGTCGGACAGGCATTCGGACAGACGGACTGCAATGAACTTCAGCACGTGCAGGTCCAGTTGGTCAGGGCCCTCCATCAAGCGGCGTGCATGAGCGAGCACTTCACGACCGTCCCGTGTCTGCTCAACTTCCATGACATCCGCGAGGGCAGAAATAACACTGTCCTCGCTCGCGGGTGAAAACCAGCAGGCTTTGCCTTCATTCGTCCATGGCAATAGCCTCAGCGACCCCATGTTGCCGCCCTTTTCTTCGTGCACCACTTTGTTGGCCATATTTCAACGCTACGGACCACAGATGCCCTACGTCGATGGCACTTTGATGAGGCATCAGTCAGAAATACCACGCGCTGTCACGCCGGTAGTTGCACCAAGTCGGCCAACTTCCGCATCTCATGAGTCAGCGTCCGGCGCTTGCTCATGATGCGGCCCAGCACGTCCCGGGCGTACTGCTGGTTCGGGAGCCACTGCGGAGAGCCGGCGCGGATCTTCTGGAAGGTGTCCATAGCTTCCGCGTACTGCCGGAGCTGCGTGTGGGCGTTCGCCACATCGAGCAGGTGACGGTTCCGGTTGTTCGAGGTGGGCTTCAGACTGTCTGCCGGGATGCGTGAGGCGAGGGTGAGCACTTTGTCCGACTGGCCGGCCACCATCGCGTTCTCCGTGCGCTTCAGGGCCACGGTGACTGGCCCGAAGGTTCGTAGGAAGTCGCCTTCGGGGGTGCATTCACGTCCGAGGGCGACGGCGGCCGAGTGAGCGAGTCGTAGAGCGTCCTCGGCCTCGCCGGGGCGGTTGTCGCGGATCGCCGCGGCCGACAGACGGAGTAGGAGCCAGCCCCATGTGCTGAGTTCGGATGGCGTGGCGCGGGACATGCGGGGTTCGACTTCGTCAGCCCAGTGCACGGCAAGTTCTCGGGCCTGGGCGAGCTTTCCGCGGCGTAGCAGGAGCCAGCACTGGGTGTTGATGGTAGCGGCGGTTTGTACGTGGTCGGCGGCGTCGTCGAGGGCGTGTTCCAGGGCCATTTCGGCTGCGTCGAATTGCCGTGTCTGGGTCATCAGCCAGCCGGTGAGCTCCAGGAGGCGGGCGCGGAGTGGTCGGGCGCGGGGGTCTGTCTCAGTGAGGGCTTCCATATCGCGTAGGAGGGGTGGCAGCACTGTTCTGAGGGCATCGAAGCGATCCGTTGAGAACAGGGGCGTGGCTGCCTGGAGCGCGGCTCGTACGCCGTCGTAGGTGGGTGCTTCCGCAGCCCCGGTGAGGTCGGGCGTGGCTGCGAGGGCGGCGTGTACGGGTGTCCAGCGGTTCACTGTGTCGGTGCTGGCTGGTGTCTCGGTGTGCTCGGTGATGAGTCGGGTGGTGGGGACTTTCAGCGCGCTGGCGAGTTGGCGGGCGGTTTCGAGGCGGGTGTCGTTGCGTTCGCCTTGTTCCAGCTTGCGGATGAGGGAGAGAGAGACGCCCGAGCGTTCGGATAGTTCGCGCTGGCTGAGGCCGCGGCGTTTGCGGGTGTCGCGGAGGCGTTCACCGAGGTTGACGCTCATGTGTCGAGGATACGGCGTGCGGCGTTGCGTGGGGTGCCAGTTGATCGGCTCTGCGCTATGGCTGCCTAGATCGACTGCTCGCCGCTCAAGACCGCCTGCTGATCGCGGCGGCGATCTGCTTGAACCTCAATAGCGGCTTGCCTGTACGGGGATTGGCCGCACAGGCAAGGAGTCGGCATAATTCATTACCAATTTCGCCGTGGCTGGCGCTGAGGTTTACATTTCGTTCCACAATGCTGGTGACGTGGTGGAGTTCGCCTTTGCCGGCTTCTTCAGTAGGGGCTCTCCGTAGAGGAGTTCTACGAAGTCTTTGCTGGGTGGGTAGCCTCCGGAGCGTTCTTGCACGAAGGCTCGGATCGTGGCGCGGCGCGCGGCGGCTGTAGTGGCCTGGGCCAGTACGCCTGCGTCGAGGGTCTCCTGGACCAGGGCGGGGAGGTTGGCGGTGAAGTCGGCGTAGATTTTTTTGGAGGTCTCGGCGATGCGCAGGGTGGCCTCGTTCAGTGCGTCGTAGCCGAGTCGGCTCAATCCGTTGTAGCGGTGTGAGCGCAGTTCGGGGAAGGAGCGCAGGGTGATGCGTTCCCTCTCCGCGTTTTTGGTTGCCTCGCGGAATTCTGGCAGGGCGTGGAGGAGCTCAGCGAGTCGGTCGACTTCTTCTGGTGTCGAGGGCAGGTCCTCGGGCTGTGCTTGTTCACCTTCTGGTAGGTATTCCTCTTCCATTTCGAGTAGCTGGTCCTCGAGTTGATCCCACCATGATGCCTCGGTGCTCCATAGGTGAACGACGCCACCGGTCACGAACTGAAGTCGAAGCTTTCGGCAGCGTCCGTGTTCCTGCTCGGCGCTATGGCGCAGGTGCGCGTAGCGTTCACGGCCGGACTTGTCCAGGTCGGCAATGGTGTCCTCCTCCAGGGTGAGGTCGCTGGCATCGAATGCATCGGCCTGCCGGTATAGGAAGGGAGCCTGCGCGCGGGACGCCAGGGCGACGAAGTCCTCTGCTGTCATTTCTTTGGGGCCGACTGTGTAGGTCGGGGCTTGGCCGGTAATAGGGCCGTCGAGGAGTTCGAGTTGGTGTGCGGTTGCCCAGTCGGGCAATGCGGTGGAGATGCTGTCTAGTTCCGGCAAGCACTCCGATTCGTCCGGAGACGGCAAGGTGGGCCCCTGTGCGGGCGTAGGCGTCGTCAAGGTCATGGGGGGCCTTTCGCTACATGGGCGCCAGGTGGACCTGGCGGTCACCTCGTCTGATTGAGGCGACAGCCGCACGCTAGGGCGGGCCGCTGACATCCTGTCCCCTGTATGGCGTAATTCCGGACCAGGGATGGACAAAGGATCACCTGTAGGGAGTAGCTGAGGGGATGAGTGGTGACAGCCGTCTACGTGGAGAGGGGCTGCTGAGTGCCGCAGCGCTGCGCTGCCTCGTGCGAGTCGTACGTACCCGAGAGTTGGATTTGATCTCCGGTCCGGTTCTTAGGCTGCGAATCCGACCGAGGTGACGTATTCGTATTTCCCCCATTGTGAGCCGAGGTTGACGATTTGGTCGATCCAGGCTTCGTCGAGGGCTCGGGTTTTGCCTTTGGACCAGGCGTCGATGATGGCGTCCCAGTTGCGGATGTTGAGTCTGCGGTATTCGAGGACGCGTTGGTGGGGAATGGGTACGTGGGTTTGGTCGAGGGGGTGGATTTCTACGCGTGTGCCGCCGCCTGCGTTGAGGCGTTTGAGGAGGTATCGGGCGACGTTGCGGCGGCGTAGTGCTCGGTAGGCGGTGTCGATTTTGGTGAGGTTGGCTTTGTTGGGGCGTTGTTTGCCGGAGAGCCAGGCTTTGAGGGTGCGGGGGGTGACGGTGATGCCGGCTTGGTGTATGGCGTCGTGTCCGGCGGTTGAGCGGGTGAGGTAGCGCAGGCGGGCTGAGAGGCCGCGGGAGGAGGTGATGGGTGAGGTGATGCCTCCGGTGAGGGTGTCGAGTACGTGGGCTGCGGCTTCGCTTCCGCGTTGGCCGTGGGCGCCGTAGTGTCCGAAGTCGTGTGTTCTGTCGGGCATGTGGGGTTCTTACTGCCGGCTGGTTTCGGGGGTGTATACGTCTTTGATTTTTACTTGTGTCACGCCGCGTCCTTCTGTGAATACTTGTCGCCAGTCGCCGGCGATGTGGAGTTCGTCGGTTCCCATGACGCGCATGACGGTCAGTCCGGCGGTGTGTGCTTTATGGGCTTTGAGCCATAGGTTGACGAATGCTTGTGAGCGGATGATGTGCATCCAGTCCGGGCGGTAGAGTGCTCTGTTGAAGTTCGACTCTCCCATGGTGGACACAAACTTAGAATACATGGATTTCACGTATTCCAGGGTGACTTCGTCTTCTTCGGTGATGGCTTTTTCTCGGGCGTCGCGGAGGGCTTGGCGGAATTTCTCGAAGAGTTGTTCCGTGGCTCCGGAGGTGAAGGATTCGTGGATGACGGGCGGGTCGCACAGGGGGCCGTACTGGTCGGTGGCGAGGCGTTGGAGGAGGCGGAGGGTGGGTTCGGTGACCCAGACGGGGCCTGGTTCCTCGCGGTTGCCGAGTGGGTTGGGGAGGTAGGGGTGGTGGTCCCATTCGGGTGGGGTGATGAGGTGGATTCCGGCGCGGCGGCGGGAGTGGACGTTTCCGGTGGAGTATTCGAGGGCGCCGAGCGGGAGGTGGGTTTTGAGGGCGGAGAGGTAGGCGCCGTTGATGTCGAGGGCGGTTACTTCTCCGGGGGTGGGGGGTGGGTCGAGGCGTGTCCAGTGGGGGCGGGCTTCCCATACCTCGTCGGCGCCGTGGGCGGTCTTCTTGCGGAGGATGTCGGGGAGTGGGGGGTGGCCGACGATGTCGTAGCGGGCGCCGATGCGGCAGGTGTCGAGGAGGGCCATGGCGTCGGGGATCGCCCGGCGTTGCAGTTCGGCGGTTGCTGCCTGGGTGTCGCCGTGGTGGGCGGCGAGGGCTTCGTGTACGGCTCGTGCGATCAGGGCGGGGGTGCGGGGCTGGTTTTGCTGCGGGGGGCGGTGGGGTGTGGGGGGTTGCTGGTGGGTGGGGGGTGCGGTGGGGGTGGGGGCTTGTTCGGGGTGGGGTGGGGTGG
>NZ_JBMJCT010000049.1:0-2500 GCF_049222185.1 Streptomyces sp. LaBMicrA B280
AACACAGTGGACGCGAGCAACTGAGGACAAGCCCTCGGCCTATTAGTACCGGTCACCTCCACCAGTTACCTGGCTTCCAGATCCGGCCTATCAACCCAGTCGTCTACTGGGAGCCTTACCCCATCAAGTGGGTGGGAGTCCTCATCTCGAAGCAGGCTTCCCGCTTAGATGCTTTCAGCGGTTATCCCTCCCGAACGTAGCCAACCAGCCATGCCCTTGGCAGAACAACTGGCACACCAGAGGTTCGTCCGTCCCGGTCCTCTCGTACTAGGGACAGCCCTTCTCAAGACTCCTACGCGCACAGCGGATAGGGACCGAACTGTCTCACGACGTTCTAAACCCAGCTCGCGTACCGCTTTAATGGGCGAACAGCCCAACCCTTGGGACCGACTCCAGCCCCAGGATGCGACGAGCCGACATCGAGGTGCCAAACCATCCCGTCGATATGGACTCTTGGGGAAGATCAGCCTGTTATCCCCGGGGTACCTTTTATCCGTTGAGCGACGGCGCTTCCACAAGCCACCGCCGGATCACTAGTCCCGACTTTCGTCCCTGCTCGACCCGTCGGTCTCACAGTCAAGCTCCCTTGTGCACTTACACTCAACACCTGATTACCAACCAGGCTGAGGGAACCTTTGGGCGCCTCCGTTACTCTTTAGGAGGCAACCGCCCCAGTTAAACTACCCATCAGACACTGTCCCTGATCCGGATCACGGACCCAGGTTAGACATCCAGCACGACCAGACTGGTATTTCAACGACGACTCCACCCACACTGGCGTATGAGCTTCAAAGTCTCCCAGCTATCCTACACAAGCCGAACCGAACACCAATATCAAACTGTAGTAAAGGTCCCGGGGTCTTTCCGTCCTGCTGCGCGAAACGAGCATCTTTACTCGTAGTGCAATTTCACCGGGCCTATGGTTGAGACAGTCGAGAAGTCGTTACGCCATTCGTGCAGGTCGGAACTTACCCGACAAGGAATTTCGCTACCTTAGGATGGTTATAGTTACCACCGCCGTTTACTGGCGCTTAAGTTCTCAGCTTCGCCCCACCGAAATGGAGCTAACCGGTCCCCTTAACGTTCCAGCACCGGGCAGGCGTCAGTCCGTATACATCGCCTTACGGCTTCGCACGGACCTGTGTTTTTAGTAAACAGTCGCTTCTCGCTGGTCTCTGCGGCCACCCCCAGCTCGAACAGCGGCTCCACCACTCCCCTCAACTCCGAAGAGATCAGGGCGGCTTCACGGCCTTAGCATCACGATGCTCGATGTTTGACGCTTCACAGCGGGTACCGGAATATCAACCGGTTATCCATCGACTACGCCTGTCGGCCTCGCCTTAGGTCCCGACTTACCCTGGGCAGATCAGCTTGACCCAGGAACCCTTAGTCAATCGGCGCACACGTTTCTCACGTGTGTATCGCTACTCATGCCTGCATTCTCACTCGTCAACCGTCCACAACTACCTTCCGGTGCTGCTTCACCCGGCAGACGACGCTCCCCTACCCATCCATACACCCGTTGGGGCTATTTGTATGAATGACACGACTTCGGCGGTACGCTTGAGCCCCGCTACATTGTCGGCGCGGAATCACTAGACCAGTGAGCTATTACGCACTCTTTCAAGGGTGGCTGCTTCTAAGCCAACCTCCTGGTTGTCTGTGCGACTCCACATCCTTTCCCACTTAGCGTACGCTTAGGGGCCTTAGTCGATGCTCTGGGCTGTTTCCCTCTCGACCATGGAGCTTATCCCCCACAGTCTCACTGCCGCGCTCTCACTTACCGGCATTCGGAGTTTGGCTAAGGTCAGTAACCCGGTAGGGCCCATCGCCTATCCAGTGCTCTACCTCCGGCAAGAAACACACGACGCTGCACCTAAATGCATTTCGGGGAGAACCAGCTATCACGGAGTTTGATTGGCCTTTCACCCCTAACCACAGGTCATCCCCCAGGTTTTCAACCCTGGTGGGTTCGGTCCTCCACGAAGTCTTACCTCCGCTTCAACCTGCCCATGGCTAGATCACTCCGCTTCGGGTCTTGAGCGTGCTACTAAAAACGCCCTGTTCGGACTCGCTTTCGCTACGGCTTCCCCACACGGGTTAACCTCGCAACACACCGCAAACTCGCAGGCTCATTCTTCAAAAGGCACGCAGTCACGAGAATGTGCAAGCACATTCCGACGCTCCCACGGCTTGTAGGCACACGGTTTCAGGTACTATTTCACTCCCCTCCCGGGGTACTTTTCACCATTCCCTCACGGTACTATCCGCTATCGGTCACCAGGGAATATTTAGGCTTAGCGGGTGGTCCCGCCAGATTCACACGGGATTTCTCGGGCCCCGTGCTACTTGGGTGTCTCTCAAGCAAGCCGCTGACATTTCGACTACGGGGGTCTTACCCTCTACGCCGGACCTTTCGCATGTCCTTCGTCTACATCAACGGTTTCTGACTCGCCCTACGGCCGGCAGACCGTAGAAGAGAGATCCCACAACCCCGCAC
>NZ_JBMJCT010000050.1:0-1923 GCF_049222185.1 Streptomyces sp. LaBMicrA B280
ATGGGCGTTCTGGAGTCGATCCACGGGCCGCAGGACCTGAAGAAGCTCGAAGCCGGTGAGCTTGACACGCTGGCCGCGGAAATTCGCGAGTTCCTTGTCGAGGCCGTTTCCCGTACGGGTGGTCATCTGGGGCCGAATCTGGGTGTCGTCGAGCTGACCATCGCGTTGCACCGGGTCTTCGAGTCGCCGAGGGACAGCATCGTCTTCGATGTCGGTCATCAGACGTATGTGCACAAGTTGCTGACCGGGCGTCAGGACTTCTCGAAGCTGCGTCAGGAGGGTGGCCTGTCGGGTTATCCGAGCCGGGCCGAGTCGCCGCACGACATCGTGGAGAACCAGCATGCGTCCGCGGCGCTGAGCTGGGCCGACGGTATCGCCAAGGCCGACCGGCTGGCGGGGCGGCGGGATCGTTCGGTGGTCGCGGTGGTGGGGGACGGCGCGCTCACCGGGGGGATGACGTGGGAGGCGCTGAACAACATCGCCGCCGACAAGACGCTGCCTCTGGTGATCGTGGTCAACGACAACGGTCACTCCTACAATCCCACCATCGGTGGTCTCGCGAGTCATCTGGCGGCTCTGCGTACCACGGACGGCTATGAGCAGTTCCTGGAGCGTACGAAGGCTGTTCTGGACCGTACGCCGGTCGTGGGCCGTTCGGTCTATGAGGCGTTGCACGGTGCGAAGAAGGGGTTGAAGGACTTCATCGCGCCGCAGGGCATGTTCGAGGACCTGGGGCTGAAGTATGTCGGGCCGATCGACGGTCATGACATCGGGGCGCTGGAGTCGGCGCTGGTGCGGGCGAAGCGGTTCGGTGGTCCGGTGATCGTGCACTGCATCACGGAGAAGGGCCGCGGTTACAGTTTCGCCGAGGAGTCCGACGAGCGTTTCCACCAGGTCAAGGTGATCGATCCGGACACGGGCAAGCCGGTGTCGGTGGCGGGGCAGGACTGGACCGGGGTGTTCGGTGAGGAACTGGTCCGGCTGGGTGCCGAGCGTCCGGACATCGTGGCGATCACGGCGGCGATGCGGGGTTCGACGGGGCTTGCGCCCTTCGCGGAGCGGTTCCCGGAGCGTTTCTTCGACGTCGGTATCGCCGAGCAGCATGCCGCGGCTTCCGCGGCGGGTCTGGCCACGGCGGGGCTGCACCCGGTCGTCGCCGTCTACGCCACTTTCCTCAACCGCTGCTTCGACCAGCTTCTGATGGATGTGGCCCTGCATCGCTGTGCGGTGACGTTCATGCTGGATCGTGCGGGCATCACGGGTGTGGACGGGGCGTCTCACAACGGTATGTGGGACATGGCCGTCCTCCAGGTCGTGCCGGGTCTGCGTATCGCCGCGCCGCGTGACGCGAGTCAGTTGCGTGCGCAGTTGCGGGAGGCGGTGGGGGTGGCGGACGGGCCGACGGTGGTGCGGTATTCCAAGGGCACGGTGGGTCCGGAGGTGGCCGCTGTGGGCGCGGTGGGGGGCATGGATGTGCTCCGGGGTTCCGCGGGTGAGGGTGCGGATGTGCTCATCGTGTCGGTGGGGGCGCTGGCGCCGATGTGTCTGGAGGTCGCGGACCGGCTTGCGGAGCAGGGGATCGGTGCCACGGTGGTGGATCCGCGGTGGGTCAAGCCGGTGAACGAGGCGCTGCCGGGTGTCGCGGCCCGGCACCGGCTCGTGGTCACGGTCGAGGACGGGGTGCGGGCGGGTGGGGTCGGCTCCGCCGTCGCCCAGGCCCTGCGGGACGCCGAAGTGGATGTCCCGGTGCGGGACTTCGGTGTTCCCGTCGAGTTCCTCGATCATGCCGAGCGTTCCCGGGTGCTCGCGCGTGTGGGTCTGACGGCCGCGGACATCGCCCGCCGTGTCTCGGGTGTCTTCGCCGGTCTGGGCCGCGACGAGATGGTCTTCCCGGGCTGAGCGGCGGCACGGCCGTCCATATGA
>NZ_JBMJCT010000051.1:0-1535 GCF_049222185.1 Streptomyces sp. LaBMicrA B280
GGCGACGGCGTCCACCACGCGATGCTCGGCATCGCCCGCCTGCACAACCTCACCCTCGCCGGGTGACGACGAACAGACAGGTCAACGCACACGCCCTAGATCATTTACGGGACAACGCTTAGGTAGCCGGTTCCACCAGTGAAAACCGTCCTGGGTTCCGTCAAGGTGCACCTCGCCGACCACGAGATCACCGCCGAAGACGTCGTTGACGATCAAAGCCGTGATGTCAGTCGGCGTGGCCGTCGGGCGAACAGGTGTCGGCGACCCAGCTGGCACGCGGGGCCTTGTCGAGATCAAGCAGGCTCCAAGAAATCATGCCGCCACCATCGCAGCCGCCACTGACATCGAATCAGGCGCACGGCCCAGTCATCCCGACCATGCACGCACGGATACAACCGAACAGTCATACCGGACAAGGAGATCAACTGCCCGTCAGCAAGGATTTGAAATGTCCGCTCACCCGGATGTCCCACTGTCCGTGGACACATGCGACTCCTTCAGCGACGCTCCGACCCGGCGTCCGCTGAATGCCGGGCTACTGGGCCATTCGTCGATCGGAACGGAGGCGCACGTGGTGCAGCGGCCGTCGCCGTCGGGGCGGGCGCGCCGGGGTGTGGGGTGTGGGGCCGGGGCATGTGCGGCAGAGTGGCCAGTGGAGGCAGGCGGGTCAGGGAGTGCTGCTTCATGGGCGGTGCCTACCGCGTGGCGCTGGCGAGTTTCGGCTCAGCGTGAGGCGGCGGCCTGCTCGCCGCGTACCTGGATCGGTGCCTCCTCCGGCCCGACTTCGGCTACGACCAGCCCACAGTCACGGGCGCCCCCGCGTACGCCGACTCTGTCTTGCACGGCGACTGGCCACCCGCTTTCCGCAGGGGCGATCTGTGGCTGCAGTGGTTCCAGGACGCGGCCCACTTGCACGGTGACGAGGACATCTCCCCCTACCTCGGTGGCATTCGCCTCATCTGCGCCGTCATCAACGAATGCGCCACCACCTGCCCTCCTTGGCTTTGCTCACTTCATGGTCGGGGTGGTGGTTGGCCCAACCATGACCGCGACCAGGGGTTTCATATCTTCATCGTGATCATGGTCGGGGGCTCGTGGTCGGTGGTCGGGTAGGGGTAGCAGGCATTCCCGGAACTCGACGACATTCTGGACCCGCTTGATCAACATCTGCTGCCCGAACTCGGCATCAACCGTTCTCGCCCTACACCGACGAAGCCAGCGGGCCCTGGCCGGCGAGGCTCGCGGTGGGCTGGGTCAAGAAGGCGCAGGAGGGTGATACGGGCGCGGCACAACTAGAGCGTGTCTCTTTGATGGGTTGGTCAGTTGATCGGATATGTCTGTCCGATTAGTGATCACTGATGCGATGTGGGACCGGATCGAGCCGCTGATGCCGGCCGATCCGGTCCGCGGGTGGCGGTGGGCCGACCACCGCCGCACCCTCGAGGCCATCGCGTGGAAGTACCGCACCAACTCGCCCTGGCGGGACCTGCCCGACGAGCTCGGCTCGTTCCAGACCGCCCACAAACGGCTGATCA